>NZ_JARHXQ010000328.1:0-48969 GCF_029222765.1 Arthrobacter sp. Cr_A7
TCCTGGTCATGTGCTCCACCTGAATCCACTGCCGCGCACTGCGGCCTCCTGCTTAACCGCGCTCAAGGAACGCCTCCTTCTCGGGGTTGAGGTACTTATTAATGGCATCCGCGAGTTCCGGGTGGCTGGACAGGAAGGGATCCTTCCCCACGATGTCCTGCGCGTCCTCCCGAGCCCGGGTGATGACGTCCTCGTGTTCCAGAACACGCAGCAGTTTCAGGGTGGAACGCCCGCCGGACTGGGAGGCACCCAGGATGTCACCCTCACGGCGCAGCTTCAGGTCCTCCTGCGAAAGGATGAACCCGTCCGTGGTCGCAGCCACTGCCTCCAGCCTTCGCCGGCTGGGATGAGCGGGCTCCAGGGCCGTAACCAGCAGGCATGTTCCGGGCAGGCCGCCGCGGCCCACGCGCCCCCGGAGCTGGTGCAGCTGGGAGATGCCAAACCGGTCGGCATCCAGGATCACCATAAGCGTTGCGTTATGCACGTCGACACCCACCTCGATCACCGTGGTGGACACCAGCAGTTTGACGCTGTTGCCGACGAACCCTGCCATGGTGGCGGACTTGACCTCAGGATCCTGGCGCCCGTGGAGCGGAGCCAGCGGGACGCCGGCGAGGGACGGTTCGGTCGAAAGGTGCTCGACGACGGCAGCCACCGATGCGAGTTCGCGTGACGCGTCGTCCGACTCAAGGCCGGGCGGTTCGGCTTCGCCCGGGCTGAAATCGCCGTCGTCGTCCGTGCCGATTTTGGGGCAGACGACGTACACCTGGTGACCGGCGTCAATCTCCTCGCGGGCGCGGGCCCAGATGCGCCCTGCCCAGGCCGGGTTCTCGGAGAGGCCCACCAGATGCGTGGTGATGGGAGCCCTGCCCTTCGGAAGCTCGTCGAGGGTGGATGTCTCCAGGTCACCGAAGACGGTCATGGCAACAGTGCGGGGAATGGGCGTGGCAGTCATGACCAGCAGGTGCGGGGGCTTTCGGGCCTTGGCACGAAGGGCATCGCGCTGCTCCACGCCGAACCGGTGCTGCTCGTCCACCACGATCAGTCCGAGATCGTAGAACGACACATTGTCGCTGAGCAGGGCGTGGGTGCCGATCACAATCCCTGCCGTCCCGGACGCCGCGTCCAGCATGGCCTGCTTGCGCGCCGCGATGGGCATGGACCCGGTCAGGAGGGTGACCTGGACGGATGCGCCGTCCGGTCCGGCAAGCCCGCCGAGCAGGCCGTCCCGGGAGAGCGGTCCGAGGGTGCGGCGAATCGAGTCATAATGCTGGGCGGCGAGGACTTCCGTGGGTGCCAGGAGCGCCGCCTGGCCCCCCGCGTCAACCACCTGCAGCATGGCCCGCAGAGCCACCACCGTCTTGCCCGAGCCCACCTCCCCCTGCAGCAGCCGGTTCATGGGGGTATCCTGGGCCAGTTCCGCGGCGAGCGTCTTCCCGACGGCGGCCTGCCCGTCTGTGAGCGTGAAGGGAAGGCTTCTGTCGAAAGCGGCCCGGACCCCGTCTGCCACCGGCCGGCGGGCGGTGGCTTCTTCCGAGGCGAGTTGGGCCCGGCGCCGGGCGAGCGCGGACTGCAGGACCAGGGCTTCGTGGTACCGGAGCCGTTCCCGGGCCCTCTTCCAGTCTGCGGCAGTCTCCGGCGCATGGATGAGCCGGTAGGCCTGGGCCAGGGACAGGAACTTCTCCCGCTCGGCAACCTTGGGCGGCACCGGGTCCGGAAGCGAAGCGAGGTCCACGGTCTCAAGCAGTGTTGTAATGACCTTCTGGATCTTCCAGCTGGGAAGTTTTGCGGTGGCGGGGTACACCGGAATAGGCATGGCCGCCAGCTTCTCCGGATCCTGGCCGCCGTCGCTGAACGGGTCCTCGTCCAGGACATGGAAATCGGGGTTCGTGAGGCCCAGGACACCGTTGAAGCTGGTGACCTTGCCGGAGAACAGTGCACGGCGTCCCTGCAGCAGTTCGGCCTTGGCCCGGTATCCGTTGAAAAAGCTGATCTTGAGCGTCCCGGGGACCTTGCCCCGGTAATCCGTCCCGCCTACCACCCTGAGGCCTGCCTTGCCGTCGTCGTCCGAAACCACGACGTCGGTGATGCTGCCGCGGCGCGCCCGCATGGTGCGGGTGCTGCTGGACAGGACCCGGGCGATCAGGGTGACCTCCTCATCGCGCGGGATTTCGCTGATCGGCGTCAATTCACCGCGGGTCAGGTACCGGCGGGGAAAGTAGTTCAGCAGTTCTTCCACCGTGGTGATGCCCAGGTGCTTCTCGATGACGGCGGCGGAACGTTTTCCGATGCGGCGTTCCAGGCCCAGGTCCAGCTCAGCGTTCATGCCCACTGGAGTTCACTGCGTCCGTGTCCGGATCACGCGGCAGCGCGAGTTCGCTGATGCTGATCTGGGAGGGTTCCCCCAGGGATCTGATGATAGCGACCGCGGGGTCGGGGTCGGGGACGTGGACGTGCACCCGCCACCGGTAGTTCCCGTCGGCATCCATGCCGCTCCCCACCTGGCTCATGATGACCGACTCGCCGATCTCGTCCAGCCGTTGCCGGAGTGTGGCGGCATTCAGGGGTGAAAGGCTGATGGTGCACATGACCTCCACACCGTCGTCGTCCGGCATGTCCGTGTGGATGTGCGGATCGGCGACGTCATAACCGTGGAGGCCGTCAAGGAGTTCGCTCTGCAGTTCCTCGCCCAGTACCGCGGAGCGCAGGCAGTCAAGGATCAGGAGCATGCCCACTCCGCCGGCGTCCACCACATGCGCGCTGGTGAGTGCGTCAAGCTGGTCCTCGGTGTGGATGACGGCCGTGAGTGCCGCTTCGACGGCGGCGTCCAGCACAAGGCCCAGGGCGTGGTTGCTGTCATCTCCGTTTTGCCCGGCATCCACGGCCGCTGCTGCGCGTGCCGCAGCTTCCATCACGGAAAGCATGGTGCCTGGAACGGGGTCGCTGAGGGCGGACCAGGCACGGATCTGGGCCCGGTTCAGGGCGGCCGCCAACAGCGTGGACGTCAGCCGGGTATGGCCCGCGAGCGGTTCGGCAGCGGCGCACAGGAACACAGAGAACAGCGTGCCGGAGTTTCCCCTTGCCTCTTCGAGGGCGGCCTGGCCGGCTGTGGCCAGCACGGCGCCGACGTCCATCTGGACCGGCTGGTCTCCGCTGGTGGCAAGGGCCCGGGCCGCGGCACGTACCGTCAGGTAGAGGTTGCTTCCTGTGTCCCCATCCGCCACCGGGAAGATATTGATGGCATTCAGGCGGTCGCTGTGGTTGCCCAGGGCCGTCTCAGCCTTGCCCAACCACCTCTTCATCGCTTGCGCGTTGGCGGCAACCTTAGTGTGCAAAGTGATCCCATCCCCCGGTGTCCGCGGACCGGCCCGCAATCATGACGCCCGGGCCTTCATCGATTCCCAGTGCTTGTACCGAGCCTATCGCAGTGAATCCCGCCGGCAGCTGGAAGCCCGGCGGGAATGTGGCGAGGAGTCCGTGGTCCTCGCCGCCGCCCAGCACCCATCCCGCTGCGTCCATGCCCAACAGCTCCGCTGCCGGACGCAAAACCGCTGCCAGGCGGGCCAAATGTCCAGGGTCGAGGTCGATGCCGACGTTGCTGGCAACCGCCATGCGCCGGCCATCGCGCAGCAGTCCGTCCGAAACGTCCAGCATGGCTGTCGCTCCGGCTTCCCTGGCGGCCGGCCCTGCGGCGAGCGGTGGCCGCGGCCGGCACTGGAGGTCAAGGAAGACGCGCTGCTCCGGGGTGAGGAGCTCCACGTTCACGGGGGATTCAAGAAGGGCCAGGCCTGCGGCCGCATACCCGGCAGTGCCTGCCAGCGCCAGGATGTCACCCGGGCGCGCGCCGGAGCGGAGGACCGCCTCTCCCCCATGAAGGGTGCCCACCACGGCCACGGTGACAGAGATTTCACGCCCGCGGCCCAGGTCGCCGCCCGCCACGGAGCAGCTGTCCGCCCCAAGCTCCTTGATGCCCGCGGTAAGGCCGTCCGCCACGCCTTCAACCCAGCTGACGGGGGTGTCCGGCGGCAAGGTGAGGCTGACCACCATGGACGTTGCTGTTGCCCCCATGGCGTTGATGTCGCTGAGGTTTTGCGCTGCCGCTTTCCACCCCACGTCAAAGCCGGTGGTGCGGTAGCCATTGGACCAGCGAAGGCGGAAGTCCTGGTCTTCAACCTGGGTGTCAATGCTGATGACAGTCTTTCCGTCAGGAGCAGCCACCACGGCGGCGTCGTCCCCTGGGCCAAGGAGGGTGGCTGCGGAGTGGGCCCCTGCCATGGAAAGCCGGGGAAAGATCCGGGCCAGCAGTTCGGCTTCGGAGAGGTCAGCCACGGCCGGCTGCTGTCCCGGTCCGGACCCGTCCGGGCCCGCCTGGCCTGCGGATGTCCCGTCAGTGCGGGTCTGTTCACTGCTGCTTATCGGCTTTTCTGGCACGGCACTACGCTACAGCGCGGCACCGACATTGAGGCCCCGAGTCGGCTTAGCTACTTGCCCGGTAGGAGCCTGCAAGGAACAGCTACCTGCCAGTTTGCCGGCGTAACGGGGATAACCGCCTCAGTCAGCGACGGGTCCGCGGCGCACTGGACGGTAGCGGTCTGGACACCTGTCATCCACTCGGGGCCGGTTTGCCGGACAGGCGTAGCCTGCAGGTAGCTGTTGGAGAGAAAGACCGCCAGCAGGACAGGCGCGAGGTACCTGGTCTTGTTAGGACCGATTACCCCTTTGTCTTCCGCCACTGCGCAGGCTATGGGAACCAGTGCGAGCAAGAACATGGAGGGTGCGGCCGCGTAGCGGAAAAACGTGAATTTTGACAGCCAATCATCTTTGGAAAAGTTGGCGAAATCGAGTTCCGGTGACGGATTGAGTACCGTTGCGGCAGCCCAGCAGGATGCAGCGGCTGCGAGGGCATACAAGGCAGTCACCTTCCACTGTGCCCGACCGTACGTCAAGATGTACGCGAGCAGTCCGAAAATGACGATGATGGGAATCGCCACAGCAAACCCACCGAATGTCACAACATTGAGTGCCATTGTGTCCGCATCCGTCTCCCAGATGGATCCAACCGGCTGCAGGAGGAACCCGTAGATGACTGACAAAGGGTCCATCGAATCGAGACGGGGAGCTTCGGAGTAACGCGGGTTTGCGACCGTGGCCAGAAACTGCAGGCCGATGCCAAGAATGAGCGCGGCCGGCGCGGCATAATTCTTCCTTCTGACGATCTCCCAGATCGCCAATGGCAGGAAGATTCCTACGATAATTTCAGTCGTGGCAGCTGCCAGCGTGGCAACAAAAAGGACGGCACGCACGGGCCACGTGCGGGGCTCAAAAATCAGCAGCCATGGGCAAAGCCAGAGCAGATACCAATGGAGGTTTGCCGCGTTTCCCAAAACTTCAAGCGGCCCAACAGGTATGAGGACCGGGATGAGCGCCACCATCAGGCGATAGCTTTTGTGCTGGAAAAGCTGCCCGGACAAAAAGTACGTGCCTGTTGCTATGGCCGCAACCGTCATGCAACTGAGGAAAGTAACAAGCATCGCATACGCCTCGATAGGGCCAATGGTGTAGGCGATACCGGATACGATCCGCGGAATAGTATGAAGATAACCGTCATACGGCTCAACAATGCTGTGCCACGGCCCGAGGGATATTCTTTCTGCCAGAAAGGTAGCCGCGTCCTCGGCCCACAGAGTCCCGCGGGTTACTTCAGGAAGGCGGAACCACGTCAAAAAGGTTAGCCCTATCACCGCCGCCGCCACGCTCACGGACCTCAGACTGCGTACACGGTAGGACCGTTTGGCCTTTTTCTCTGGATCCAGCCGGTGGCATGGCGCAGCAACAGCAGTGTTATTCATGATGGAACCAGCTTATAAGGAGAAGAAACCGACACGGGCCACGCACTCGTCGGGCGAAGCTGAAGACAGGAGCCGGCCCATGAGCTTTGCCGTTATGCCTTTCACTTACCCCGCAGTTCCGGGCAGGTAATGTCGACCTGCGCGAACTTCCAGGCAGCAGGTGCGACTACCACCGCTGCAGAGGCCAAAGCTCTGTCGTTGCTGCAGGCCGTGCGGGCTGCGTCTACTCCCGGTGCCCAGGCAGGGCCCGTTTGACGGGTTGTGGCAGTGGGAAAGTAGCTGATGAGGAGAAATATGACGAAAATCCCCGCAAAGAAGGGGACGTTGCCGCGACTGATGTGCCCATTCTGCACGGCAGTGGCGATGGCCAGTGGAACCAGCAGGAGAAGGAACATCCCAGGGGCAGCCGCATAGCGTATGTACGTAAAGCTGTTGGCCCAATCCGATTCCGCATAAGCGGCGTAGTTGAACATGGTATTTCCGCTCAAAACTACTGATGCCGCCCAACACAATCCGGAAGCTGCAATGGCAACCACCGCCCCGAATTTCAGAACTGTGGTGCCTTTTGCCAGTACAAACGCCAGCAGCCCGATAAACAGCAAAGTCGGGATAACAAGGACCCACGAACCGAAGTTCACAATTCCAGATGCCAAGGTCCTGCTGTCCGGATGCCAGATCGATCCGATGGGCAGCAGCACGTATCCCATAAGGACTGACAATTTGTCGACTGCGTCCGTGGGAGGTGCTGCCCCATTGAACCTCGGGCTGACGAGGGTTGTCATGACTTGGAGAATCAGGCCGAGCAGCAGTCCCGCGGGTGCTGCGTAGCTCCGCCGCTTCCAGGCAACCCAAACAGCGAGGGGCAAGAACATGCCGCTGATAATTTCGCTAGCTGCAGTCAGGAAGGAAAGCACGAAAAGCACGGCACTGGCCGCCGGGTTGGCTGGCTTCTTCAGCAGGAGCCAGGGCGCCAGCCACAGCAGGTACCAGTGCAGATTGGCTGCATTTCCCAGGACTTCGTTCGGACCAATCGGCAACAGGATCGGAATTACGGCGATCATGAGGCGGACTGACACTGATTCGGTCAGTACGCGGGCCAGGTGGAAAACACCAATTGATATCCCTGCCACTACAGCACAACTCAGCAGCGACATGGCAATGGCGTAGCCCTCCAACGGAACAAGGGCGTGGGAGATGCTGGCCAGGAGCCTGGGCAGGACGTGCAAGTAGCCGTCATAAGGCAGGAAAATGCTTTGGAGGTGTCCAGCGCGCAAAACGTCCCGGAGGAACACTCCGCCGTCCTCGGCCCACACGGTCTCCCGGGTCAGGGTCGGTAGCCGGCCCCACGCGATCATTGTCAGGACACAAGCGGCGCCTAGCAGACTGGCTGCCTTCAGTATGCGGGTCCTCACCGGTGGGGAAGCCTCCACAGCCGGAGGGGCGGAGTCAATTATTCTTGTCATTGTTTCTTCAGCTTATCGCCCTGTCGACCGGCAGGTTGTCCGGTCCAGCGCCGGCATCGTTCGTCTTAGTTTCGTACAGAGCAGGCCGCAGCCGACCACCCGCGAAGATTGGCGTGCGGCTCTCTGGCCGGAGATGATTGTTGTCATGCCCATCTTCCTGTCCAAGCCACATCCTGGCCGCGTGACAAAAATGCGAACGGCTCTCGCAGCGGCGTTCATCATCTCTTCGTTGGCAGGGTGTTCTCCTGCGGTGGATGTCACCGCTGCCAAGGATGCAGCGGATCCCGCCTGCGCACCCATGATGGTGGCACTGCCGGACGCGATCGGGGACGCCCGCCTGCGGAAGACGAACAGCCAGGCCACCGCGGCCTGGGGGGACCCGTCCCTGGTCATCCTTCGCTGCGGGGTCAACGTTCCCGGCCCCACCACCGACCGCTGCGTGACGGTCAATGGCATCGACTGGGTCATCAAGGAAGGCGACCCGGTGTGGACCCTGACCACCTACGGCCGTGAACCTGCTACCGAGATCCTGATGGACCCGGACAAAATCAGCTCCGCCACTGTGCTGGCGGACCTCGCAACGGCGGCCGGGAAGGTGCCGGCCATCCGGAACTGCGTGGGCCAGGAAGAACTCCAGGACCTGCCGCAGAGCCAGTAGGCGCAGCCCGGGCCGCCGTGGTCTTTACGCCGGGCTCAACCGTCGAGAGGCCCGTGTTTAGCGCAGTCCGGTCTTCCGGTTCAGGGCGAGGTGGATGAGTTCATCGATCAGGTCGGCGTAGCCCAGCCCGGACGCTGCCCACATCTGCGGATACATGCTCTTGGGCGTAAAGCCGGGCATGGTGTTGATCTCGTTGATGATGAGTTCCCCGTCGGGCGTATAGAAGAAGTCGACGCGGCTCAGGCCCTCGGCCCCGACGGCGTCAAACGCGGCGGCCGCCAGCTCGCGGACCCTGGCGATGGCTTCCTCCGGGATATCCGCGGGGCAGCTCAGCGCTGCAGCATCGTCCTCCACGTACTTTGCGTTGAAGTCGTAGAACTCGTGGCTGCCACCGGCCACTGAGATCTCCCCCGGCATCGATGTCCTGGGGGCGTCGGTGCCTCTGCCTTCCAGCACGGCGCACTCGATTTCACGGCCGGCGATTCCGGCTTCGATGACCAGCTTGAGGTCGTGCCGCCGTGCTTCCTCGATGGCGGCATCCAGTTGGTCGAGGGCGTCAACCTTCGAAATTCCCATGGACGATCCGGCCCGTGCCGGCTTGACGAAAACGGGGAACCCGAGCAGGTCCACCTGCTTGCGGACGGCTTCCGGATCCTTGCGCCACTGCCGGTCAGTCACCGCGATATAGGGACCGACCTGCAGCCCGGCCGCCTCAAAGACCACCTTCATGAAGTGCTTGTCCATGCCCACCGCGGAAGCCAGGACACCGGCACCCACGTAGCGGGTGTCGGAAAGCTCCAGGAGCCCCTGGATGGTGCCGTCCTCCCCGAAGGGTCCGTGCAGCAGCGGGAAGACCACGTCCACGGCGCCCAGTTCCCGGGGGACTTCATTCGGCGAAGCCACGATCAGCTGGTGTTCGCCGCCGATCTCGGCCAGGGTCACCGTGTCCGAAGACGGCGCCACCTCCGGGAGGGATGACGCAGCCAGGGACCACTGGGCGGTGTCGGTGGAGGCGAGGACCCACTGTCCGGACTTGGCAATCCCGATGGGAATCACGTCGTACTTGTCTTTGTTGATGGCGCCGAGCACTCCGGCGGCCGTTACGCAGCTCACGGCGTGTTCACTGGAGCGGCCTCCGAAAAGTACGGCCACCCGGGGCTTTGCCGGCACTCCTGCAGTCAGGTTGTCAGGGGACATCGTCAGTAATCGCCTTCAGGTTTCAGTTCCCGGGACAGCAGGAGGGGCCCCAGTTGGTCAACGGACAGCTTGCCGGCCAGCACCGCCACGACGGCGGCCGTGATGGGCATATCGACGCCCAGCTTGCCTGCCAGCTCATGCACAGCCTGTCCGGACTTGATGCCTTCGGCAGTCTGGGTCATTTTCTGGCCCACTTCCTCCAGCGTAAGGCCTTCTCCCAGCAGCCGCCCTGCGGTGTGGTTCCGCGACAGCGGTGAAGAGCACGTGGCCACGAGGTCGCCGAGGCCGGCGAGGCCAGCCATGGTTTTCGCGTTCCCGCCCAGCGCCAGTGCAAGGCGCGAGGTTTCGGCCAGTCCGCGCGTGATGACGGAAGCCTTGGTGTTGTCGCCCATCTGCTTGCCCTCGCAGATGCCGACGGCCAGTGCGATGACGTTCTTGACGATGCCACCGATTTCGACGCCCACCACGTCTGAGGTGGTGTACGGCCGGAAATACGGCGCCGTGCACGTCCTGGCCAGCCAGCCGGCCACCGCGGAATCGGCGCATGCCACCACCGATGCGGTGGGCTCCTCCCGCGCGATTTCCATCGCGAGGTTGGGGCCGGAGACGACGGCGATGCGTTCAGCCGGGAGGGCGAGTTCCTCGCTGATGACCTCGCTCATGCGGGCGTCAGTGCCGAGTTCCAGTCCCTTCATCAGGGACACGACGATGGCGCCCGGGGCGATCATGTCCTTCCATTCGCGCAGTTGGGGCCGCAGGGACTGGGCCGGCACTGCAAGGACCACCAGATCCGCTCCCTGGAGCACCTTCCGGACGTCCGAGGAGGCTGTGATACTCGCCGGAAGCTCGATGTCTTTCAGGTACTGAAGATTGCGGTGGATGCTGTTGATCTGCTCCACCACTTCATCGCGCCGCCCCCAAATCCGGATGGCGCGCGTGGTGTCCGCCGCGATGGCGGCGTCCCCGAGGATTTTCGCGAACGTGGTACCCCAGGACCCCGCGCCGAGCACGGCGACGGAACGGGCGGAGCCCGTCATGTTCCCGGAGGTCACTGAGCATCCGCCCCATTGCCGGGCTGCTGCTTCTGCTGCTCGCGCTCCACGAAACGTCCGTGCTTTGCCTGCTGCTGGCGGGTCGGGTCCCAGCGCTCTGCCGGTGGCTCCTCGCCCCGGATCCCCGCCAGGAGTCCGGTGATGGCGTCCATGATCGCGTCCGTGGCGGCCGACAGCGTGGCCTTGTCCAGCGGCTGCCCGGAGAAGGCGCTGAGGTCCACGGGATCACCGACCACAACCCTGGACTGCTTGCGAGGAAAAATATGGAACCGCTTACCATAGCGGGGAAATACCTCGTGTGCGCCCCAGTGGGCGATGGGAACCACCGGGATTCCACCTTCGAGGGCCAGCCTGGCGGCACCCGTATGCCCCTTCATGGGCCACAGGTCCGGATCGCGTGTCAGCGTGCCCTCGGGGTAGATGATGATCGCCCCGCCTTCGGCGACAATTTCCTGGGCGACCTGCAGCGAGCGGTTCGCTCCCGCCGTCGAACGTTCCACCGGCACCTGCTTGGTGGCCCGCAGGAGCCAGCCGAGGCCCGGCACGTTGAAGAGCGCTGCCTTGGCCAGGAAGTGCGGCGCGCGCTTCTGGTTGTAGAGCATGTGCCCCACCACGAGGGGGTCTATCTCTGTGCAGTGGTTGGGCGCGGCGATGAAGCCGCCGGCGGGAAGCTTCTCGATGCCCTCCCATTTCTTGCCCATCATGAGGTTCAACAGCGGGCGGACGACGCCGGCGATGAACACGAATGTGGCCCTGCTCTTGGCAGATTCCTTCACAGTCCGTCCCGTTACTTCGTGGTGGTGATGTCGAAGTCAGCACCCAGGCCGGCGAGCTTTTCGGTGAAACGCTCGTAACCGCGGTTGATGATGTCGATGCCCGTTACCCGCGAAGTACCGGTGGCCGCCAGTGCGGCAATCAGGTGGCTGAAGCCGCCGCGGAGGTCAGGGACGTCGATGTCGGTTCCCTTGAGCTGGGTGGGCCCGGAGATGACTGCCGAATGCAGGAAGTTGCGCTGCCCGAACCTGCAGGGAACGCTGCCGAGGCACTCGCGGTGGACCTGGATGCTGGCACCCATCCGGATGAGGGCGTCGGTGAAGCCGAAGCGGTTTTCGTACACCGTTTCGTGGACGATGGAGACTCCCTCGGCCTGCGTAAGCGCCACGACGAGCGGCTGCTGCCAGTCCGTCATGAAACCGGGGTGCACGTCTGTTTCCAGGACCAGCGGGTTGAGCTTGCCGCCCCGGTGGTAGAAGCGGATGCCGTCCTCGCCGATGTCCATTCCGCCGCCCACCTTGCGGTAGGTGTTCAGGAAGGTCATCATGTCCCGCTGCGAGGCGCCTTCGACGAAGATGTCTCCACGGGTGACCAGGGCAGCGGACGCCCAGGACGCTGATTCGTTGCGGTCCGAAAGGGCCCGGTGGTTGTAGCCGCCAAGGTCGCGGACGCCTTCGATCCTGATGGTGCGGTCCGTCTGGACGCTGATGATGGCGCCCATCTTCTGCAGCACGGCAATGAGGTCGATGATCTCGGGCTCGGTGGCCGCGCCGGACAGCTCGGTGATGCCCTCGGCGCGGGTGGCGCTCAGCAGCACCTGCTCGGTGGCCCCCACGGACGGGTAGGGCAGCGAGATCTTGGCTCCGTGCAGACCCTTGGGTGCTGAAATGTGGATTCCGCCGGGACGCTTCTCCACGACGGCACCGAACTGGCGCAGGACGTCCAGGTGGTAGTCAATGGGGCGGTCGCCGATCTTGCAGCCGCCCAGGTCGGGGATGAACGCCTCGCCGATCGCGTGGATCAGCGGTCCGCAGAGCAGGATGGGGATCCGGGAGTCGCCGGCGTGCGCATCGATGGCCGTACTTGGTGCCGTCTTGGCAGCCTTGGGGTCAAGGGTGAGGTCGCCGTTTACCGGGTCCTTCTCCACGGTGACGCCGTGCAGCTGCAGGAGGGAGGTGACTACCTCCACGTCCTTGATCTCCGGAACGTTCCGCAACACCGACGGTTCGTTGCCCAGCAACGCCGCCACCATCGCCTTGGGGACCAGATTTTTGGCCCCGCGGACGCTGACGCGGCCTGTAAGCGGGACTCCGCCGCGGATTGTCAGAACACTACTCATATACCGGTTTCCTCACGATTACTCGCCCCCAAATCCTTGCAAAGGCTCCAACCAAGCATAGGAGGTCGCGTTACCGAACCGAAATACGCGGGCCCACCGGCAGGGCGTGGCGGGCCCGCGTACTACAGATTCCCGCGTCAGTGCGGCTGGGAAAGCCGCGCGGGCAGGGTCTTGGGCTTAAAGGCAGGGCGGGTGGCTTCGTAGGCCGTGATGTCCGCCTCATGCTGCAGGGTGAGCCCAATGTCATCCAGGCCTTCCAGCAGGCGCCACCGGGTGTAGTCGTCGATCTCGAACGGTGCGACGATGGTGCCGCACACCACCGTTTTCGACTCCAGGTCCACCGTCACTTCGGTTCCGGGAGCGTTTTCCAGCTCTTTCCAGATCAGTTCGATGTCATCCTGCGCAACCTGCGCTGCCAGCAGTCCCTGCTTTCCGGAGTTGCCGCGGAAGATATCGGCAAAGCGTGATGAAAGGACGGCTTTGAAACCGTAGTCCTTCAGCGCCCAGACAGCGTGTTCCCGGGAGGAACCGGTGCCGAAGTCCGGTCCCGCCACCAGGACGGAGCCGGTGGTGTAGGGCGCCTGGTTCAGGATGAAGGAGGGGTCCTTGCGCCAGGCGGAGAACAGCGCGTCCTCGAAACCGGTGCGGGTAATGCGCTTGAGGTAGACCGCGGGGATGATCTGGTCCGTGTCAACGTTGCTCTGGCGCAGCGGGACGCCGATGCCGGTGTGCTTGGTGAACTTTTCCATGATGTGTCCTAGGCTGCGTCGGTGCGGATGGCTGCGGGTTCGGGAGCGGGTTCGAGGTCCGACGGCGAGCTGAGCGTGCCGCGGACGGCTGTGGCTGCCGCCACCACCGGGGAAACCAGGTGGGTGCGGCCGCCCTTGCCCTGGCGCCCTTCGAAGTTGCGGTTGGAGGTGGAGGCGCAGCGCTCCCCCACGTCCAGCTGGTCCGGGTTCATGCCCAGGCACATGGAGCAGCCGGCAAAGCGCCATTCGGCGCCGAAATCCTTGAAGACCTTGTCCAGGCCCTCGGCTTCGGCTTCGAGCCGCACGCGTGCCGAACCGGGCACCACCAGCATGCGGATGTTCGGGTCCTTTTGGCGGCCGCGGACGATGTCCGCCGCGGCACGGAGGTCCTCCATTCGGGAGTTGGTGCAGGAACCCAGGAAGACCGTGTCAACGCGGATGTCCTTCATGGGGGTGCCGGCCTCCAGCCCCATGTACTGCAGGGCGCGCTCCGCGGCGGCCTTGGCGTTCTCGTCGCCGAAGTCTTCCGGGGACGGGACGGACTGGGACAGGGAGACGCCCTGGCCGGGGTTGGTGCCCCAGGTGACAAACGGCTCCAGGGTGTCGGCGTCCAGGTCCACTTCGACGTCGAAGGTTGCGTCGTCGTCGGTGCGCAGGGTGTTCCAGTACTCGACGGCGGCGTCCCACTCCGCGCCCTGCGGCGCGTGCGGGCGCCCGTACATGTAGTCGTACGTCGTCTGGTCCGGCGCGACGAGGCCGGCACGGGCGCCGGCTTCGATCGACATGTTGCAGATAGTCATCCGGGCATCCATGGACAAAGCACGGATCGCCGAGCCGCGGTATTCGAGCACGTAGCCCTGGCCCCCGCCGGTGCCGATCTTGGCGATGACGGCCAGGATGATGTCCTTCGCGGTGACGCCGGGACGCAGGGTCCCTTCCACGTTGATGGCCATGGTCTTGAACGGCTTCAGGGAGAGCGTCTGGGTGGCCATGACGTGCTCCACCTCGGAGGTGCCGATGCCCATGGCCAGCGCGCCGAAGGCGCCATGGGTGGAGGTGTGGGAGTCGCCACAGACCACGGTCATTCCCGGCTGCGTGAGCCCCAGCTGGGGGCCCACCACGTGCACGATGCCCTGTTCGGCGTCGCCCAGGCTGTGCAGCCGGACGCCGAACTCGGCGCAGTTGTTGCGCAGGGTCTGGATCTGGGTGCGGCTGGTCAGGTCGGCGATGGGCTTGTCGATGTCCAGGGTCGGAGTGTTGTGGTCCTCCGTGGCGATGGTCAGGTCCGGGCGGCGGAGCTTGCGCCCGGCCAGGCGCAGGCCTTCGAATGCCTGCGGGGACGTGACCTCGTGCACCAGGTGAAGGTCGATGAAGAGAAGGTCGGGCTGAGCGTTGGCTCCTTCGCCGTCGCCTTTGCGCACCACGTGTGCGTCCCAGACTTTCTCGGCCAATGTCTTTGCCATGGCCATCTCCCTTCACTGCTGTTGGCTGATTGGTTCAACTGAATCAGCATGGCTCCATACTGCGCCAGCCGAAAGATTTGCATCTCAGATAATGAGACGGCAATATCATTACATGGACAATTCTAGTGGAGTCGGTGTCATTGATAAAGCGGCCCAGGTGCTTGATGCACTGGAGGCCGGCCCCACCACGCTGGCACAGCTGGTGGCGGCAACCGGCCTGGCCCGGCCCACCGTCCACCGCCTGGCCCTGGCCCTCGTCCACCACCGGCTGGTCAGCCGCGATATCCAGGGGCGGTTCGTCCTCGGCAGCAGGCTGGTGGAGCTGGCATCGGCCGCCGGCGAGGACCGCCTGATTGCCTCCGCAGGTCCCGTACTCATGCAGTTGCGCGATGCCACGGGCGAGAGCGCGCAGATCTTCCGCCGCCAGGGCGACTGGCGCGTCTGCGTCGCGTCTGCCGAGCGTCCCATCGGGTTGCGGGACACCATTCCGGTCGGCACGCAGCTGTCCATGAAGGCAGGCTCCGCGGCTCAGGTCCTGCTCGCATGGGAAGACCACGACCGCCTGCTCGAGGGCCTGCAGGCCGCACGCTTTACGCCCACCGTCCTGGCAGGCGTACGACGGCGGGGCTGGGGCCAGAGCCTCGGAGAACGCGAGCCGGGGGTCGCCTCCGTCTCGGCACCGGTGCGGGGCCCGTCCGGCCGGGTGATCGCCGCGGTGTCGATTTCGGGCCCGATCGAGCGGCTCACCCGCCAGCCGGGCCGCCTCCACGCCGAGGTTGTGTGCAACGCCGGGCGGATCCTCACCGAAGCCCTGCGCAAGAACAACGACTGACGGCATCCTCCTGGAGCCCGGGCGCTAGGCTGTGGCCATGGGCAGCTACGCAGTGTTTCTCCGCGGCATCAATGTGGGCGGCATCAACATCAAAATGGCCGACCTCAGGGAAGCCCTGAATGCCTGCGGTTTTCCGGACGCCCTGACCCTTCTGGCCAGCGGAAACGTGGTGCTGACCAGCAGCCTCGGTGCCGCCGCCGTCAAGCGGGAATGTGAAAAGTGCCTGCGCGCCGCTTTCGGCTATGAAGCCTGGGTGGTGGTCCTTGACGCGGGCAGGGTGGCCGAACTGGTGGAAGAATGCCCTTACCCCGATGATGACAGGTCCACGCACACCTACATCACCCTGTCCTCGGACACCGCGGTCCTGGACGAACTGGAGACAGCGGGGGCGGCCCTCGACGGCGCTGAGCAAAAGCGGCTGGGACCCGAGGCCCTGGCCTGGCTGGCACCGGCAGGCGGAACGCTGGACAGCCCCTTCAGCAAGATCACTGCCAAGACCAGGTTCAAGGCAGCCACCACCACCCGCAACCTGCGGACCCTGGTCAAGGTCCGGGACGCCGCTGCCGCCCTTAATACAGCGTAGGAGCCCGTACAGCACAGAAGCCGGGCGCTACCCGGACCCGGCCTTCTTCAGCGCGGCGTTGAAGGCGCCGAGCCTGCTCACCTCCACGTCCACCGGTTCCGCCACGAACTCCTGTGCCACGGAAGCGACGGCAGCGTTGAGCCGTTTCCGTGCTTTGCCTGCCCGGGCGCGGGCTGCAGCGGCGGCGATGAAGCGCCCGGTGATGGCCAGGAAGATCCCCAGCACCACTCCCAAGGCGATCATCAGGGTCGGGACCGGCCACCCTTCCACTCGGGGCACCTCCGGTACGGGCATCTGGAAATAGCCCAGCGCCGCCAGGACGCCAAGCCAGCCGAGCCCGCCCACGACAGTCAGCAGCGCCAGCCATTGCACCACGTTGAACACGCCCCACCACCAGGATGTGCGGTTGGCACCCAGGTCCGTTCCGGCAATGGCCTGGTCCAGGGCATCGGGAAGTCGTTCCCTGCCCTCACGGGCCGCGCCGCGGATGGCGGCGCGCCAGGGGCCGGGAGCGCCGGCACTGGCTGCATCGGCAAATTCCCGGACGGCCGCATCAGTGCGGGCCCGCTCCGGTGCGCCGGCCGGCGGCAGTGATGTCCGGTTCAGTTCTGCTGGTGCGCTGCTGCGAAGGTTGAGCCGGCGAAGCGGGTCCGGCCGGAACCTGGATAACCAACGGGTGACGGGCCAACCGGTCCGGCGCACGGATTCCAGCCGGTAGGACTGGCCTACCGCTCTCACCACCACCGGCACGTTCGCCGCCACTGCCAGTTCATCGGCAAGCCGTTTTTTTGATGCGGGGCGGACGCCGGCCGCTTCCCCCTCCCCCGACACGGCCAGCAGCTCCTGTGCTGCCTTGGCGATGTCGGCAGCCAGCCGCTGTGACTGTGCCTTGCGCTGCATGGCTACGCTGCGGATGGCAGCGCGGAGGGCGGCAACGCCGGCACCCGTCGTGGCCGAGGACGCGAGGACCCGGACCTCCGCGAGGCCGTCGCGGGCCAGGATGCCGCGCAGGGAGTCGAGCACGGGCTGCACGTCCCGCTCGGGCAGCCGGTCCACCTGGTTCAGAACCACGAGCGTGACGGCGCCGTGGGAGGCAAGCGGGGCAAGGAAGCCGTGATGGACGGCTGCGTCGGCGTACTTTTGTGGATCCAGGACCCATACCAGGACGTCCACCAGGCCCACCATCCGCTGCACTGTCTCGCGATTCGTTTGCCGGGTGGAGTCGAAGTCCGGAAGGTCCAGCAGGATCAGCCCGGTTTCCTCATCGGCGAAGCCGTCAACCGCTGCAGCGTGGTGCCTGTTGCGAACCTCCAGCCAGTCCAGCAGCGGCTCGCTGCCCTCCGCTCCCCAAACCCCGGCCAAAGGTTCCGATGTTGTGGGGCGGCGGGCGGCCGCCGTCGCGATTTCCGCGCCGCTGACCGCGTTGAACAGGGACGATTTGCCGCTGCCGGTCGCCCCGAAGAAGCCCACCACAGTGTGGTCCCCGGACAGTGAACGGCGGGAACTGGCCCGTTCCAGGACACGGAGCACTTCCTGCAAGGTTTCATCCGGAAGGACGCCTTCGCCCAGCTGCCGGGCGTCGTCGAGCGCCTGAAGCCGGCCGTCCAGCCGTGTTGACTCCCGTGCGTCGCTGTGCCGGCTCACGCGGTGCCCGCCAGCCGGGCCAGGGCGTCGGACTGGGCCAGCAAAGCATCTTCGGCAGCTCCGCCGGCAGCAGGCAGCCGGAGCAGGAACTTCTGCTGCTCCCCGTCCAGCAGGCGCTGGCAGCGGGCTGCGAGGTCCTCCCGGGCTTTTTCGGCCATGCGCCGGACCGCATCCTCGCCGAAGACCGCTTCCAGCAGCCGCTGGCCCACGACGGCGGTCCCGCCGGCTACGCCAATCTCCAGGCCGGTCAGTCCCGCGGTCATCGAAAACACCACAATCATTAGAGCCGCTCCCAGTCCGTTGATCCCGAAGGACAACCAGCGGGCCTGGGTGCGCTTGCCCTGGCCCTCCGTGCGGATGAGTTCCATCAGTGCCTCCTGCCAGGCACGGATTTCCTCGGCAGTGCGGTCGGCGAAGCCCGCCGAGGTGCCGGAAAGATCGTCAGTGCCCAGCAGTTGCCGTCCCGCCGGATGGGAGCGCCAGCGCTGGTCAGTCTCCTCGGCAGCATTGGCTGCTTCATCAACAATCACTGCCTGCAGACCGGTCTCGATGGCGGCCTCGACCTGCACGGCGGGCGCCGGTTCGCCCCGGAAGAAGGCTCCCAGCCGGTCCCGGAACCGTCCAACGTTCTGTTCCAGGGTCCGGAAGAATTCGCCGGTGCCGACGAAGTCCTGCCAGCGTGCCAGGACTTCGCCGCGCAGGAGTGCCCCGTCCCGGGTGGCGTCCAGGATGCGCTCCGCTGCACGCCGGTAGGCTGCCACGGCGTCGGCTTCCAGGCTCCCGGCAGCGCGCTCCTGTTCGCGGGCCGCCTGGGCGATTGCGGCAACCCGGCCGGAGAGGGCACGGACCGACCCGTTCAGGGTCCGGCGGGCAACCTCGGACCGGCCCGCGGCATCGGCCGCCAGCTCGTCCAGCCAGGTTTTCAGCTGACGGACTGCTCCTTCCGGCAGCATGCCCCTGGAGTCCAATGGGGTCTCGGGGATGACGAACATCGGTGCGCTCCCCAGCCCTTCCTTGTCCAAAAGTGCACGGAGGTCCTCGCTGACCTCCGCCTCCGCACCCGGCGGGACCCGGTCCAGCACCACCGCCACCATGATGTCCCGGGTGGCGGCGTCCAGGAGCAGCTTCCAGGGGACGGCGTCGGCATAGCGGTTGGCGGTTGTGACGAAGATCCAGAGATCCGCGGCCGCCAGGAGTTGCCCTGCCAGCTTCCTGTTGTCGTCAGAAATGGAATCGACGTCGGGGGCGTCGAGGAGGGCGATCCCGGCAGGTACCGACGGGTCGGCAAGCAGTACCAGCGACGACATCGGGGCTGCGTCGGACGTGATCACGTCCATAGCGGAAGGAACGTGGGCCACGGCGAGGGCGCCGCGGATCCGGTTGAGGCCGGGCAGGACTCGGTGCCCCTCGAACCAGGGCGCCTCAGCCGGGTTGTGCAGCAGGATGGGCTGCCGGGTGGTGGGGCGGATCGCTCCCGCGCGGGTTACCGGGTGGCCGACGAGCGCGTTGACGAGGGTCGATTTGCCCGCGCCGGTGGAACCTCCGACAACGGCGAGGAGTGGAGCATCCAGGCTGCGGTAGCGCGGAAGGATGTAGTCATCGAGCTGGGTCACCGCATTCGCAGCCCCGAGGCGGGCCTGCTCCGCTCCCGGAAGTGCCAGCGGCAGGGCGACGTCCGCAAGCCCGTTGCGCACATCCTCCAGCAGCACCAGCGCTTCGGCGGTCCGCGGCTCCGGCTGCGTGTGATCGTGGGGCTCGTTGGACATGGTCACAGCAACATCATGCCAGCTCAAAGCTCCGCGCGCCGGGAAATGAAAAATGGCCCCGGGCTGTTGCCCGGGACCATTTCCGTTGGTGACCCCAGCGGGATTCGAACCCGCGTTACCGCCGTGAGAGGGCGGCGTACTAGGCCGCTATACGATGGGGCCGTGTACTTCCTGCCAGCGTTTCCGCTGGTCAAGCTCAGTGATTGTTTCACACACTGCGCTGTGGTTTCAAATCGGCGGACCGCTTGAAACCGTTCCGTTTTGAGGCCGGAACGGCGCTCAAACCAGAGCTGGGATACCAGGACTCGAACCTAGAATGACGGTACCAGAAACCGTAGTGTTGCCAATTACACCATATCCCAATGATACTTTCGGGCCGGTTTTCAGGGCTTTTGCCCCGCTCCGTGCCCCTCAGCACGAGAAATTACTTTACCCGAGACTTCCGGCTCGCACAAATCGGAACTGTGTGACTTAGCTGACCAGCTGGTCCAGCGAGGCAACCATGCCGCCGTCGAACCCCTGCCCCGGCTCCCCCGTCCGGTTCAGCCAGACGCCAAGCAAGCCGGCCGCCGTCGAGCCTTCCGCATCAAGCAGCCGGTTATCGCCGACGTAGAGGGTTTCGGCGGCAGGGGTGCCCAGCAGCCGGACGCCTTCGAGGTAAATGGCCGGGTTGGGTTTGGCCACCCCGAGGGTGTCCGTGCCCACCAGCCGAGAGACGCGCTCCAGCCCGGCGCTGTCGAGTTTGGCCCGCTGGTAATCGTGGACATTGTTGCTGACCGCGCCGTAGGGAATACCCGTGCGGTCCAGGACATCGAGCAGCGGCAGCACGTCCGGGAAGGGTTTGACGTAGGAGGGCTGCTTCTCCATGTAGGCGCTGAGCCACCGGTGCGATTCCTCACCCTCGCCCAGGTCCACGCCAAAGTGCCCCAATGCGGCCCGGCCGCGGAGGAGGCGCTGCTCGTTGAACGTCAGGTCACCGGCCAGGTATTGGTCGTAGTAGTGCGTGGTTTCGTGGGTGAAGATGCGGCCAAACCGCTCCCACCCGGCCTGGTCCAGGCCGGGCAGGAGGTGTTCGCTGACTTCCCGCAAGGCAGTCGTCATCGAATATTCGAGGTCCACCAGGGTGTCGTCGATGTCGAAAAGGACGCCCCGGACGGGTCCGAAAGGCGTTTCCAGGACACCGCTGCGTGCCTTGCTGGGAGCAGTCATCAGCCGCGGAAGGTCCGGAGCCGGCGCAGGGAGGATGCCTTGCCCAGGATGACCATGGATTCAAACAGCGGCGGCGAGATCCGCCGCCCCGAAACCGCTGTGCGGACAGGGCCGAAGGCGAGGCGCGGCTTGATGCCGAGGTCTTCCACGAGCGCCTGCTTCAGTGCCGTCTGGATGTTGTCCGGGATCCACTCGTCAACGGGCTCCAGCGCCGTGATGGCCGCGTCAAGGACTTCGGCCAGGTTTTCCGGCAGTCCCTTGCGGGCGTCGTCCGCGATGTCGATGGCGTCGTCGGCCTTGAACAGGAAGGCCAGCATTTCCGGTGCCTCGCCCAGCAGCGTGATGCGCTCCTGGATGAGCGGCGCGGCTTCGGTGAGGATCTCCTCTTCACGGTCAGTGAGGATTTCGCCCACCAGGTCCGCGGCGCGCAGGTAAGGTGCCAGCCGTTCCCGGAACACCTCGGGTGAAAGCATCCTTACGTGGGTTCCGTTGATGGCCTCTGCCTTCTTCAGGTCGAAGCGCGCCGGGTTGCCCAGGACGTCGTGGATGTCGAAGTTCTCCACGAGCTGGTCCACGGTGAAGATATCCTCGTCGGCGCTGAGCGACCAGCCCAGCAGGGAGAGGTAGTTGAGCAATCCCTCGGGGATGAAGCCGCGTTCGCGGTGCAGGAACAGGCTGGATTCAGGATCGCGCTTGGAAAGCTTCTTGTTGCCCTGGCCCATCACGTAGGGCAGGTGGCCGAACTCCGGCATGTACTGCGCAACACCCACTGCGTGAAGGGCCCGGTACAGGGCAATCTGCCGCGGGGTGGAGCTGAGCAGGTCCTCACCGCGCAGGACATGGGTGATGCCCATCAGCGCGTCGTCCACCGGGTTGACCAGCGTGTACAGCGGGGCGCCGTTGGCGCGCACCACCGCGAAGTCCGGCACGGAACCGGCACGGAAGGTGATCCCGCCGCGGACCAGGTCGTTGAAGGTGATGTCCTCGTCGGGCATCCGGAGGCGCAGTACGGCCTCACGGCCCTGGGCCTTGAACTCCGAAATCTGCTCGTCCGTCAGGGTCCGGTCGAAACCGTCATAGCCGAGCTTCGGGTCCCGCCCGGCGGCGCGGTGGCGGGCTTCGATCTCCTCCGGCGTGGAGAAGGACTCGTAGATGAACCCGCCGTCACGGAGCCGCTTGATGACGTCCTGGTAGATGTCGCTGCGCTGCGACTGCCGGTACGGCTCGTGCGGGCCGCCCACCTCCACGCCCTCGTCCCAGTCGATGCCCAGCCACTTCAGCGCGTCCAGCAACTGGTGGTAGCTTTCCTCGCTGTCCCGGGCAGAGTCGGTGTCCTCGATCCGGAACACCATGGTGCCCTTGGTGTGCCGGGCGTAGGCCCAGTTGAACAGCGCCGTACGGATCAGCCCGACGTGCGGGGTTCCGGTGGGCGAAGGGCAAAAGCGGACTCGGACGGGCGTATCCGCGGTGACGGACGGGATGGAGGCAGCAGGCGACGCAGAAGCAGTAGTCATAGTGGCTTCAACTTTACCGCCTGGCACCAGGCGCCAGGGCGGCCTGGGTCAGCGGCGGACTATCGGGTTGGACAGCCGTCCGATTCCTTCGATCTCCACTTCGAAACGGTCACCGGCATTGACCAGGCCGACGCCCGCCGGGGTGCCGGTCATAATGACATCACCGGGGAGCAGCGTGAAGGCCTGGGAGACCACGGACACGAGTTCGCGGACGCCGCGGATCATCTGGCTGGTGCTGCCGTCTTGGCGCAGTTCGCCGTTGAGCCGGCCCTGGATCTGGAGATCCTCGGTGTCCAGCTCCGTCTCGATCCATGGTCCCAGTGGTGCGGAGGTGTCAAAGCCCTTGGCCCGCGTCCACTGCAGGTCGCTCTTCTGCACGTCCCGGGCAGTTAGGTCGTTGCCGCAGGTGTACCCGAAAATGACGTCGTCCACCCGGTCTTCCGGGACGTCCTTGCAGATCCGGCCGATCACCACGCACAGTTCCGCCTCGAACGAGACTTCCTCGGAGAATTCCGGCAGGACAACGGGATCGTTGGGGCCAACGACGGCGGTGTTGGGCTTCAGGAAGAGGAGCGGCTGGGCGGGCACTTCATTGCCAAGCTCATGGGCGTGCTCCACGAAGTTGCGGCCCACGCCGATGACCTTGCTGCGCGGGATGATGGGCGCCAGCAACCGGACGTCCTCCAGCTTGTGCCGGACGGACGTGCGCTCCACGCCGTTGAAGAAGGGGTCTCCGTGGATGACAGTGATTTCCTCACTGCCCGTTTCGCCTTCCACAACGCCGTACAGGGGATCAGAATCGACAACAAACCTGGCAATACGCATGGTCCCTACCCTACCGTCCCGGCCTGGCCACTTCCTTCAGCGCGCAGGTAGTGCAGCTGTGCGGCAACGGACATTTCGGCTGCCCGCCGGACGGAAGGGCCGACGTCGGAATAGACGACGTCAGCCACCTCACCCACGGTGGCGTCCCGGCCGAGTTGTGCCAGCGCCGCGCGGATCTGGCCGAGCCGCTCCTGCCGGTGCAGGCGGTAATCCCGCGCAATGGACTCCACGGAGGGCAGCACGGGTCCGTGCGCCGGGAGGACGGTGGCCGGACCCAACGCCTCAAGCCTGTCCAGCGCGGTGAGGTAGTCCCCCAGTGTGCCGTCCGGGAAGTCCAGCATGGTGGTGCCCCTGCCCAGGATGGTGTCGCCGGTCAGCACGGAACCGTGGGGGCCGTCGTCGGGAAGATGGAAGGACAGCGAATCCGACGTATGGCCGGGAGTGGGCAGCACGTTAATCTCCAGCCCGGCGGCGTGGACCACCCCGCCGTGCAGGGGTTCTCCGCCGCCGTGGCAATGCACGGGATCGGCGGCACGGACCGGGGCGCCGGTCAGTTCATGCAGGCGGGCCGATCCGGCAGTATGGTCAGCGTGGCGGTGGGTGATGAGGATCAGTTCCACCGGGCCGGCATCGGCAAGTGCCTGGAGGTGGGCCTCGTCCAGCGGGCCGGGGTCCACCACGACGGCGCCGGGATACCCGGCGGCCCGCATCACGTAGGAGTTGGTTCCCTCGAGGCTCATGGGCCCGGGGTTTGGGGCCAGGATGTACCGCGTCAGGGCAGAGCTGCGCTGCAGGATGGGGCCGGAAGCTGAAGTCACCATCACATCTTTGCATCCGGCGCCGGACCACCGCCGCCCCGCGTCCGGAATAGAACAGCCGGGTGCCCCGGTTGACCACCAGTGAATCCCCTCGCTCTCTCCCAGGAAGCCGGAACCACACACCATGAGCACCACAACACTTGCAGACCTCCTCGCCGCAGCCGATTCCGCCGGCCACGACCATGCCGCGACGGAGAAGAACAGCGGGCTCCTGCACATCCACAACCATGCAACGGGTGGCATCGTCTGGTTTCCCACGTGGCGGAAGTTCCGCGAAACCGCCGATTGGAGTGAGGCGGTGGAAAAAGCGGCCAGGGACCTGCCTGCGGATTCGGTACCCGCGGAGGAAGCGGCAGCGCGTGTTCTGGCCGACGACCTGGAGGATCTCCTGAAGCGCGCCGCCGCGGCCAGTGACGCAAACATGTTTGTCCAGGAGAACCTCACGCGCCACCTGACCCGGACCTGGGCTGTCGCGGACGCCGTCGCCAAGGCAGCAGGCAAGGATTTGCCTGGCGGCACTACCACGCCGCCCATTTTTACCGGCTACCCCTACGACGTGTACGCCCAGGACGGCGGCGTCTTTGCGACGACGCTGTGGAACGACATGATCGACGCCCGCCGCAACCGGGCGCTGGAAGAAGAAGCTGCACGGAAGGCCCTGAAGCCTGTTTCCCGCAAGGCCTTGAAGAACGCCGCCAGGAAGGCCGCCCGCCGCTGACCTGGACGGCTGACTCCCGCCGTGGTACGTACACAACGAACGGCGCCCGCCGGGCAGAAGCCCGGCAGGCGCCGTCGTTGTTGTGGGGCTTGAGCGCCGGCTATGCCAGGCGGGTCAGCCAGCCGTGGGTGTCCGGGACCGCCCCGGTCTGGATGCCCAGCAGCTGCTGGCGGATGGCCATGGTGGTCTCCCCCGCCGTAGCGTCCTCGGAGCCAATGAACTCGGTAGCGTCCTTCAAGACGCCGATGGGGGTGATGACGGCCGCGGTGCCGCACGCGAAGACCTCGGCAATATCGCCGGAAGCGACGCCGTCGCGCCACTCATCCAGGGTGATCTTGCGTTCGGTAACCTCACGGCCCATGTCCTTTGCCACCTGGATGACCGACATCCGGGTAATGCCTTCCAGGATGGTGCCGGTGAGGGCGGGCGTGACGAGCGAGCCGTCCTTCATCACGAAGAACACGTTCATGCCGCCCAGTTCTTCAACAGCATCGTCATTGAAGTGGTCCAGGAACAGAACCTGCTTGCAGCCGTTGGCTTCAGCCTCTTGCTGGGCAATGAGCGAGGCTGCGTAGTTGCCCCCGCACTTGGCGTCGCCCGTGCCGCCCCGGCCCGCACGGGCAAATTCACGTGAGATCCAGATGGAGACAGGCTTGAGTTCGCCGCCAAAGTAGTTCCCGGCGGGCGAGGCGATCACGCGAAAGGACACTTCACGGGCTGCACGGACGCCCAGGAAGGCCTCCGTGGCGATCATGAAGGGCCGGAGGTAGAGTGCTTCGCCGTCGCCGGCGGGAACCCATTCCTTGTCAGCGGCCACCAGTTCGCGGATGGCTCCGAGGAAGTACTCTGCCGGCAGTTCCGGCAGGGCCAGCCGCCGGGCTGACTTGTTCAGGCGTGCGGCGTTGGCTTCCGGACGGAAGCTCCAGATGGAGCCGTCGGCGTGGCGGTAGGCCTTGAGCCCCTCGAAAATCTCCTGCCCGTAGTGCAGCACCGCAGCCGACGGATCCAGGGTGATGGGTCCATAGGCCTCCACGCGCGGATTGTGCCAGCCGCCGTTGCCGTCCGCGTCCACGCTGTAATCGACGATGGCGGTGTGGTCGGTGAAGTGGTTGCCGAATCCCGGGTTCGCCAGGATGGCTGCACGCTCTTCAGCAGACTTCGGGTTGGCCGAAAGCTGCTGGCTGAATTCGACGCCATGGGCAGTCTGGGTCATGGTTCCTCCACGATCGGCCGCCCCGGGTTCAGCGCTGAACGGCAGGGCGGCATTTGGTGATTCGAGACAAGCTTACGCCCGATGCAGGAGGCCTCGGCGCGCTAGAGTCCGGCGGCGATGGCATCGCCCACGGCGCTGGTGCTGCGGGGGCTGCCGTCGCGCTTTTCGACGTCGGCAACCACCGCGGCTTCGATCTTCCGGGCAGCACCGGCGTAGCCAAGGTGGTCGAGCAGGAGGGCCGCCGAGAGGATTGCCGCAGTGGGGTCTGCTTTGCCCTGCCCGGCGATGTCCGGGGCGGAGCCATGGACGGGTTCGAACATGGACGGCGCTGTGCGGTCCATGTTGATGTTGCCGGACGCTGCCAGCCCGATGCCGCCGGTGATGGCCGCGGCGAGGTCGGTGAGGATGTCACCGAAGAGGTTGTCGGTGACAATCACGTCGAAGCGGGACGGGTCCGTGACCATAAAGATGGTGGCAGCATCCACGTGGAGGTAGTCGTGCGTCACCTCGGGGAACTCCTGGGCAACGGCCTCGACGGTGCGCTTCCAGAGATGCCCGGCGTAGACCAGGACGTTGTGCTTGTGGACCAGGGTAACGCGCTTGCGTTCCCGGGCGCTGGCGCGGCGGAAGGCATCGCGGACCACGCGCTCCACGCCGTGTGCGGTGTTGAGGGACACTTCGGTGGCAACTTCGTGCGGGGTGCCGGCGCGCAGGGTGCCGCCGTTGCCCACGTAGGGGCCCTCGGTTCCTTCGCGCACCACGATGAAGTCGATGGTGCCGGGGTTGGCCAGCGGGCTGCCCACTGTTCCGTAGAGCCGGGACGGCCGCAAATTGACGTAGTGGTCCAGGCTGAAGCGGAGCTTCAGGAGCATCTCGCGTTCAATGATGCCGGAGGGAATGCGCGTGTCGCCGGGGGCGGCGCCCACTGCGCCGAAAAGGATGGCGTCCCGGGTCCGGAGGTCGGCCAGGACCTCGTCGGGCAGCGTCTCCCCCGTGGCCAGCCAGTGCTCGGCGCCGAGCTTGTAGTGCGTCTGCTTGAGCTCAACGCCCTCAGCGGCCACAGCCTTTTCCAGTACTTTGACTGCCTCGGCGATGACTTCGGGGCCAATGCCGTCGCCGGGAATAACTGCCAGATCAATGGAGGATGCGCTCATGGTTTCAGGGTAGCCAAGTCATCCATATGCTGGTCAAGCTGTCTCAATATACGGGCGATGCCATAATGACGACGTTGGTTCCCCAGAGGTCATCCGTGTAGCAGGAAATAAGAACCAGCCTGTTGGGAGCAACGTCCCGAATGGCGCTGTCCTTCAGGCCTGATTTTTCGTACGTGGTGACCGAATCAACGCGGTAGCTGAGCTTGCCGGTACCGGTGGCTACGGTGAGGAGGTCACCGGCAGACGCCCGGCTGCTGAGCCGGTTGAAGGGCGCCTCACGGTCCTGCCAGCTGTGGCCCACCACGTAGGTGGTATTGGTTGACCCGGCTCCCGGTGCCCCGTACGGCGTTAGCCAGTATCCGTCCATGGTGGGAGGCGGAATGATGGTCTGGCGCTCCTTGTCGTCGGCGCTCGGATCGAGAGGATGAACCACCACGTCAATGTCCGCAGACGGGTAAACCAGCCGTTGCGGAGGCGCCGCGGGCGGCCAGGCGGGAGTGGCCGGCGGCAGGTCGGGAGTCAGCGGCGCTGCCGGGGCAGTACCGTAATTCGTCGACGACGGCGGTGCGGAAGCCACGGGCGGGCTGCCGCCAGACTGGACGCTGCCGCCTCCCATACCCAACAGTGCGGGCAGCAACAGGAACATCAGGCAGCCCAGCGCGGTGAGCAGGCCCAGGGCGGCGATAAAGCGAAGGCGCGGTGCGTCCCATCGGGTCCGTTTCGGGGCGGCAGGACTTTCTTTTTGATGTGCAGTGGATGGTCCGGGTTCGTTCACGGTCACCGCGGGCTTCGGTCAATTCGATCAAAGGCGTTAAAGGCACACGGCGCCGTGCCACTTGCGGGGCACGGCGCCGCGCGCATCATTCAGCCACTTGCCGCCAGCGCACCGGCCGGCGTGCTAACTGCGGGCTTCGCCATGGCGGCTGCCGCCAGCTGCCAGGGTTTTCCGGGCTGCAATGGCACCTCCGGCGAGCAGCAGGACGGCCGCGCCTCCGAGCCAGGGAGCCATTCCCGGATCCGGCTCAGACACCGCGGTCTGAACGTTGAAACCCTCGTTGACCGCGGTCACTGCGCCGCCCCCGACGACAGCGCCTGCCGGGGCGGGGGCCGGGGCCGGAACCACGGCACCGGCCGGAGGTACGACCTCCGGCGGCACTACGGCAGGTGGAACCACCGGCGGAACAACAGGTGGAACTACGGGCGGTGCTTTCGTGGGAACGCACCCGTTGTTGTACGTGGCTTTCCCGTCGTCAGTCCAGTTCTGCCCCGCGGGGATTACCTTCCCATGGTTCGGCGGGATGATGTCCTCGGTGTGCTGGTGGTGGTCACCGGCGTGGCCGTTGAGGCCCTGCAGGGCGATGGTGATGACCACGTAGGGATTTGACGCCGATCCCGTCGCGTGGCAGATGGTGATTTTCTTGTCGTTGCCCTCATGCGGGGTTCCGCCCGGCTTGGCGCAGCCGGCATTCCACCAGTCCACCTTGTGGAGGTTCTGGCCTGCAGGCAGCATGCTGTTGGCCGGAATGATGTCCTCATTGTGCTGGTGGCCCAGGTGGGCTTTGAGTGCGTTGAGGCTCATGGTGACTGACACGTAGGGGTTCGTGTCTGAGCCCGTCGCGTGACAGATGGTGATCTTCCCGTCACCGCCGGATGATTCCGGTGGCGAGGCCACGGCCGTGGCTGACGCGCCTAGAAGGGCGAGGCCTGTGACCCCGAGTGCGGCTAGGATCCGTTGCATTTTTTCCGTCTCCGTCCATAGTCTGCTTCAAACTGCAAGACGTACGGGAGAACACGACCGCCCCAACCTGACGGGTCACAACGCAAACAGACAGCATCGGGGCGACGGTTCTCCCAGATGCGAACTGTCAGTTTGCTAACCCGTTCAGGCTATGGAAGGCGGGGCGGAGAGTCCCGAGTAGGAAATACCTGTGTTCGAACCGCCGGACTACTCCGCGACCGGATAGATACCTGCCCGGACGGTCCGGAGCCGGGCATACTGCTTAGGCTTCTGCAGGCTCCTCGTACTTCGGGAAAACCGGCGCCGGGGCAGGCAGTGCAGTTCCGGCAACAATCGGGGTACCGATGGCGGCAAACTGGCGGGCTTCCCCTTCGGGCTGGCCCAGGCTGTCCAGGAGCGCGGCCGTGGCGGTGGGCATCACCGGCTGGGCCAGGATGGACACGATCCGGAGTACCTCAAGCGTGACGTACAGCACGGTGTTCATGCGTTCAACGTCGGTCTTCCGCAGCACCCAGGGCGCCTGCTCGGCAAAGTAGGCATTGGTATCGCCCAGGACAGTCCAGATGGCTTCCAGGGCCCGGCTGAATTCCTGTTTCTCGAAGGCAGCCCGGGCAGTTTCGAGGAGGCCGCCCGCCTGTTCCAGGATGGCGCTATCCGCGGCGGTAAACGCACCCGGGGCGGGAACCGCGCCGCCGCAGTTCTTCGCCACCATGGACAGCGAACGCTGCGCGAGGTTGCCGAAGTTGTTGGCGAGGTCGGAGTTCATCCGGCCCACGATGGCTTCGTGGTTGTAGCTTCCGTCTGCGCCGAAGGGAACCTCCCGGAGGAAGAAGAAGCGCACCTGGTCCAGGCCGTACTGCGCCACGAAATCCGCGGGAGCCACCACGTTGCCGAGGGACTTGGACATTTTGACGCCGTTGTTGTGCAGGAAGCCGTGGATCATGACCCGCTTGGGCAATTCCAGGCCGGCACTCATCAGGAACGCAGGCCAGTAGATGGCGTGGAACCGGGAGATGTCCTTGCCGATGACGTGGACGTCGGCCGGCCAGTACTTACGGAACTTCTCCGAATCGACGTCCGGGTAGCCAACGCCCGTGAGGTAGTTCGTGAGCGCGTCCACCCACACGTACATGACGTGTTTGTCGTTGCCGGGAACGGGCACGCCCCAGTCGAACGTGGTGCGGCTGATGGACAGGTCCTCCAGCCCGCGGCGGACGAAGCTGATCACCTCGTTGAACCGGGACTGGGGCGCGCCGAACTCCGGCTGCGCCTCGTAGAGGGCCAGGAGCCGGTCCTGGTAGGCGGAGAGCCGGAAGAAGTAGCTCTCCTCTGCCGTCCAGGTCACCTCGGTGTCGGTCTCTTTCGAGTAGCGCACGCCGTCGTCCTTGACCACGGTGTCATCCTCACCGTAGAACGCCTCGTCCCGGACGGAGTACCAGCCCTCATACTTCGACAGGTAGATGTCACCCTTGGCTTCCATCTTTTTCCAGATGGCCTGCGACGCGGCGTAGTGGTCCTCGTCCGTGGTGCGGATGAAGCGGTCGTACGTGATGCCCAGGGCGGAATGCGCCGCTTTGTACACCTCTGCGTTGCGGTCCACCAGCTCCTTGGGCGTGATGCCCTCCTTCTCGGCCGTCTGCGCGATCTTCATGCCGTGCTCGTCCGTGCCGGTCAGGAACATCACGTCAAAGCCGTCCAGCCGTTTGAAGCGGGCCATGGCATCGGTGGCGATGTACTCGTAGGCGTGGCCGATGTGCGGCACGCCGTTGGGGTAGGTGATGGCCGTGGTGATGTAGAACGGCGTTTTCTTTGAAGCAGTCACGTGCGGACGGTACCTTCGGTGCGGAGGGGCGGGCTAGATCAGTTCAGTCAGGGAATCGCTGAGCCGGACCAGTTCGTGGTCGTGCGACGCCACCAGGACGGCGATTCCATCGGACGTGGTGTCTTTCAGGATACTGATAATGCGGTTGGCGGATGCGCGGTCAAGGCTGGCGGTGGGCTCGTCCACCACCAGGACCCTGGTGCCCAGGATCAGGGCCCGGGCGATGGCCACGCGCTGGCGTTCGCCGCCGGACAGCTGGGCGGGGCGGTGCCGCATCCGGCGGCCCAGGCCCACCAGGTCCAGCAGGTCCTTGGCCATGTCCCGCCGCTGGTCCACTTCGCCGTCGGGAACGGCCGGCAGGAGCACGTTTTCGAGGGCGCTCATACCGTCGATCAGGGCGCCGCCCTGGTCCACGTATCCGATCAGCGCACGACGGCGGTCGGCTATTTCGTCGTCGCCCATGCTTTCCAGGGAGTCGCCTTCCCAGAAGACACGTCCCGACGTCGGCAGCGTGAGTCCCGCGCCGACGGTCAGGATGCTGGTCTTGCCGGAGCCGCTTCGGCCGGCGACGCAGTGCATCTCGCCGGCGTGCAGGGTGAGGTCGAAGCCTTCCACAACGCTGACGGCTTCAGCACCGCCCTTGCCGCCGCCGTAGCGGATGGTGATGTCGCTCAGCTCCAGCGGGGTGGCGTGGTCGGCCTCCTTGACGATGGTGTTGGCGCGGGTCTGCAGGGGAACCTCGCCGGAGCCGCCCCGGCGGCTCCGCTGGACATTGGTCGGGTTTGTCATTGGACCACTTTCGTTGCAATCGGTATCCAGCAAAGTACAGCCACGAGGCCGGCGACGCCTGCCCACAATGCGGCATAGGGTGCCAGCAGGAGGCCGATACCCAGGGCGCCCAGCACGCCCAGGGGCAGGGCCACGGTTCCTACCAGCGCGTTTTCGAAGAGCCGGACCTGGCGGAGCATGTCCGGGTTCCATCCCATCGCCTCAAGGATGCCCAGGTACTGGCGCTTGGCGTTGAGCTCAAACCGGCCGGTGACCAGTGTCAGCACCAGGCCCACCACAACCCCGGCGAGTGCCAGGAGGATGCTCGGCAGCGCGACGCTGGCGGCGGCCAGCCCGCTCAGGGCGCTGGCGCCGGCCGCGCGGGGGATGTCGATCAGCAGGGCGATCAGCCCGCCCACAGCGGCACCGAACACGCCGACGGCGACGGCCAGGGACAGCGTGTTGAACTTGTTGGTGCCCAGCTGCCGGTTGGCGAAGGTCAGCGGCGAGTCCACAGGAATTAGCCGCTCGTCGTGCTGCGGCTCCTGGTCGATGACGTCGCGGTGGCGGAGCTGCTGGGCTGCGAAGAGGGCAGCGCCTGCGTAGAGCACCAGGACGGCGACGCACACCAGGGCCGTGGCCAGGCTCCAGCTGAGCAGGCTGAGCACGATGCCGGCCACTGCCAGCAGCACGGCTCCCACGCCGAATTCCTCCAGCACCCAGCTGCGGATCCGCCGCTGCGTCCAACCCATGGCCCGGAGGGTGCCGGCTTCACTTCGCCGCTTGCGGATGTAGCTCACTGTTGACGCGCCGGTCAGCAGGGCGGCACCGCACAGGGTCAGGAAGAGCAGGGTGATGTTGGTTCCCGACAGCGATCCGGTGACCGCCTCCGCCGCATTCTGCCGGACCCAGGACTGCTGGACGGTGCCCAGGGCAGATTCCTTGCCGGCGTCGTCCTTGGAATATCCGGGGACGAAGATGCTGGCGTCCTCACGCGCGGAGCCGGCCACGATGGTGGCTTCGAGGCCCATGGCGCGGATTTCGTTGGCGAGCTCTTCCACCTCGGGCTGGGCTTCCTTCCAGCTGCCCGGCGCCTTGGCACGGACACGGATGGCGTCGATGACGTCGGCGTTGTCCGTGTAGCCGCGGGCGGCAGCCAGACCGTAGTAGTCGGTGATGGCACCGGCAGACTGGCTGGCAAGGCCGGTGGCGCTCAGGGAGGGCTCCAGCTCGGTGGCGGGCACGTCCTTGCCTTCGGCATCCTTGACCAGGGTGAAAGGGGTGGGGTCGTAGCCGCCAAGTGGCAGCTTGTTGACGTCGCCGGCGGCCTCCGCCACAGCGGCGGGATCAAAGGTTCCGTAGACCATGGCCAGCGGAGCTGCCACCTGCTCCCCTGTGGCCAGGTTCTCCCGGTAGGAACGCTCATCCACGGGTTCGCGCTGGGTCTGGTCCACGGGTGTGCCGTTGGCGCTCTTTTCAGGCAACCGGTTGATGGTTACCCATTCGCCGGGAACCGCGGTCTTTTCCACGGCGCCGTTGGCTGCGGCCTCGCCGTCGGTGTATTTGGGGGCGGCGGCAAAATCGGTGCTCCAGGTGGCAGGGGTGTAAAGGCCCTGGTTGAAGTTGCCGGTGCTGCCCAGGAGGGAGGAGTGGTCCGTGGAGCCGGGCCAGGACAGGACGAAGGGGTCCTTGGAGACGAACGGCAGGTAATCCTTGTCCAGGGAACGGGAGACGGTTCCGACGTCCTTGACCACCTTGCCGGCGTCGTCGATCTCTTCGATCTTGACGTTGTACTTTAGGTCCAGGGAGGTGCCCGAGCGGACAATCAGCGGAATGGCCTGGGAGTCGGCGGTCAGCTGGCCGGTCCGCTTTGCCTGCTGGTACTGGGTCATCAGGGGTGCCCAGTACTTGAGCTTGACGCCCAGGAAATCCGGTCCTTCTTCGAGCTGGTCGAGGCCGATGCCGTTGGTGAAGAGGCCTTCGAAGTAGCGTCCGATGGCTCCGGCGTCGCGGGCGTCGGCAGGCGGGGCCTTCTCCAGCGGGGCAAGGAAGTCACCGGAGGATCCCAGCAGGGCGCGCTCGGCGGCGGGGTCCACGGCCACCACGGATTCCGTTACCTCGGGGGCCAGCGGCAGGGACACGGACAAGTTGAAGAGGTTGTGCTCGGAGCCGCCGGCCGGTGCGGGGAACTTGATGCCCGTTTCGCCTTCGGGCGCGGCAATCCGGATGCTGTTGCCGCCGGCGGCCTTTTCCTCAACCAGCTTTGCTTTGCCAAGGCTTCCCTCGGCAGTGGATTTGAAGAGTGTTTGTTCGGAGACGCCGTCGGAGCTCACGGCGCTGGCGGTGAGGCGGTACTTCTTGGTTTCGTCGCTCAGCACGGACTCGGCCGCGGGCCACTTGTCCGGAGCCGTGGCGCCGGCCGCCTGGTCCGCCGTGGCGGTTCCGGCCAGCCCGGCGTTGTAGCCGAGGTAGTCCATGGCGTCCAGGCGCGGGGACTCAAGGTTCTGCGTGACGCGGGAGACCAGGCTGATGGGGGCGGCAACCGACGTGCCGGACAGCTTCCGTATCGAGTCCAGTTGTTCAAAGCTGATGCCACCGGTGCCGTTGGCGATTTCGGGCTGCAGCAGCGCACCGGAGGGCGCTTTCGCCTGGACCAGGACGTCGTAGAGTCCCCGGGAATTTTCATCCACGGTCCTGTTGAGTGCAGCCTGTGACTGGCTTTGGACGAGGACCGACAAGCACATGGCTGCGATCAAGATGGCCGCGGTCAACAGCAGCACTTTGCTTCTGATGAACCTCTGGACGGCGTTCATTGAACTCCCTGAAACCTGGATTGCGTGCGCACATTCGTGTCCGGCCGGGCCGGACATGGGCGATTAACGGACGGATGTGCAAAAGGTATTGGCCGGTCTGCCGGCCCGGTCCTGAATCAGGACCCAGCCATTGTAAGCAGACCGGCCAATCATACGTGGCCCCGCCGGGGCGCGCCGAGGGGATGCCGCTGGTACGGCGTTTCCCGGATCCTGGGCTAGTCCTCCAGGTCCACTTCCCGGACCATCTCGGCACCGATGCCGGCCTTGATGGCGTCGAGGACCTGCTGCGGCACGGAGCTGTCGATGGTCAGCAGGGCCAGAACCTGGCCGCCCTGGTCGTGGCGGGCCACCTGCATGCCGGCGATGTTGATGTTGTTCATGCCCAGGATGTGGCCGATGGTGCCAATGACGCCGGGGCGGTCGGTGTAGGCCACTACTACCAGGTGCTCACTGATGGGGATTTCAACTTCGAAGCCGTTGATGCCCACCAGTTTCTGGATCTGCTTGGGGCCGGTCAGGGTGCCGGCCACGGAGATCTGGCTGCCGTCGCTGAGGGCGCCGCGTAGGGTCAGGACGTTCCGGTAGGACTCGGTTTCGGGGGTGGTGATCAGGCGGACGTTGATGCCGCGCTGTTCGGCGATGACCGGGGCGTTGACGTAGGAGACCTGCTCGGTCACAACGTCGGCGAAGATGCCCTTCAGCGCAGCCAGCTCCAGGACCTTGACGTCGAGGGACGAGATTTCGCCGGCTACCTCCACGTCGAACTGGGTCAGGGAATCGTGGGTCAGCGCGGTGAAGATGCGGCCCAGCTTTTCGATCAGCGGGATGCCCGGGCGGACGTCGGGGGCGATAACGCCACCGGCCACGTTGACGGCATCCGGAACCAGTTCGCCGGCGAGGGCGAGGCGGACGGACTTGGCCACGGAGACGCCGGCCTTTTCCTGGGCTTCGTCGGTGGAGGCACCGAGGTGCGGGGTCACCACAACGTTGTCCAGCTTGAAGAACGGCAGGTCGGTGCTGGGCTCCTTGGCGAAGACGTCGACGCCGGCGCCGGCGATTTCGCCGTCCTGCAGGGCCGTGAAGAGAGCCTCTTCGTCCACGAGGCCGCCGCGGGCGACGTTGACCACGTAGGCGGTGTTCTTCATCTTCTTGAAGGCATCGGCGCCGAGCATGCCCACCGTTTCCGGAGTCTTGGGCATGTGGATGGTGATGAAGTCGGACTGGGCCAGGAGCTCGTCCAGGGTGACCAGCTGCACGCCGAGCTGCGCTGCGCGGGCGGAGGTGATGTAGGGATCGTACGCAAGGATCTTGGTGTCAAAGCCTTTGAGCCGTGCTGCCACCAGGGCGCCGATCCGGCCGAGGCCGATGATGCCGATCTTCTTCTCGAACAGTTCAATGCCGGTGTACTTCGAGCGCTTCCACTCGCCGTCCTTGAGGGCGGCGCTGGCCTGCGGAATGTGGCGGGCGAGGCTGAGGATGTGGCCCACGGTGAGTTCGGCGGCGGAGACGATGTTCGACGTGGGGGCGTTAACCACCATGACGCCGGCCTGGGTGGCGGCCTTGATGTCCACGTTGTCCAGTCCGACGCCGGCGCGGGCGATGACCTTGAGGTTCTTGGCGGCCGCGATGGCCTCGGCATCGACCTGGGTCGCGGAGCGGACCAGGATGGCGTCAACGTCGCTGATCGCCGAGAGCAGCTGGGAACGGTCGGCGCCGTCGGTCTGGCGGATTTCAAAGTCCGGGCCAAGGGCCTCGACGGTGGCGGGGGAAAGTTCTTCGGCGAGCAGTACTACGGGTTTTGACACGGCTGATCCTCTGCGTTGCAGTCCTGGGGATGGAACAAGTCTAGGCCGACGGAAAGGCCGGGCTCACATTGTTAAGTGTGAACCCGGCCTCACGTTGCCCGTTATGGGGGGAAGGAACCGGCAGCCTTAGCGGGCTGCGGAGCCTTCAACGTAGTCCACGTCCTGCTGCTGCCAGGAGAACAGGGAGCGCAGCTCGCGGCCAACACCCTCGATGGGGTGCTGCTCAGCCTTGGCACGCAGTTCCTTGAACTCGACGCCGCCGTTGTCCTGGTCCTCGATGAACCGCTTGGCGAAGGCACCGGACTGGATGTCGGCCAGGACGGCCTTCATGTTTTCCTTCACCTCGGGGGTGATGACGCGGGGGCCGGAGACGTAGTCGCCGTACTCTGCGGTGTCGGAAACGCTCCAGCGCTGCTTGGCGATGCCGCCTTCCCACATGAGGTCGACGATGAGCTTGAGCTCGTGCAGCACCTCGAAGTAGGCGATCTGCGGCTGGTAGCCGGCTTCGGTCAGGGTCTCGAAGCCGTACTGGACCAGCTGGGACACACCGCCGCAGAGGACAGACTGCTCGCCGAAGAGGTCGGTTTCGGTCTCTTCCGTGAAGGTGGTCTTGATGACGCCGGCGCGGGTGCCGCCGATGGCCTTGGCGTAGGACTTGGCGAGGTCCCAGGCGGCGCCGGAGGCATCCTGCTCGACGGCGATGATGTCGGGGATGCCGCGGCCGGCCTCGAATTCGCGGCGCACGGTGTGGCCCGGAGCCTTCGGGGCCACCAGGATGACGTCAACGCCTTCCGGTGCCTGGATGTAGCCGAAGCGGATGTTGAAGCCGTGGGCGAAAGCCAGTGCCTTGCCGGGGGTCAGCTTGTCCTTGATGGAGTCGTTGAAGATCGAGCGCTGGTGCTGGTCCGGTGCCAGGATCATGATGACGTCGGCCCATTCGGCGGCATCGGCAACGTTCTTGACCGTGAAGCCTGCGTCCTCGGCCTTGGCGGTCGACGTCGAACCCTCCTTGAGGGCGATGACAACCTCGACGCCGGAATCGCGCAGGTTGAGGGCGTGGGCGTGGCCCTGTGAGCCGTAGCCAACGATGGCAACCTTGCGGCCCTGGATAATCGACAGGTCGGCGTCGTCGTCGTAGAACATTTCAGTCACTTGCGTAACTCCTCTTGAGTGGTGTGTAGATAGGTGTTGTGTGGTGGTGCGGTTACGGGCGGTGGTCCGCCAGGGCATTCGCCTAGGCGGAGCGCAGCGCCCGGTCACTCATGGAGCGGGATCCCCGTCCAACGGCCAGGGTGCCGGACTGCACGATTTCGCGGATGCCGAAGGGCTCCAGCACTGAGAGCAGTGCCGTGAGCTTTTCGGGATGGCCGGTTGCTTCAATGACGACGGAATCGGTGGAGACGTCGACCACTGAGGCGCGGAACAGGTCTGCAGCCTGGGTCACCTGCAGGCGTGTTGCGGCATCCGCACGTACTTTAACCAGGATGTGGTCGCGTTGTACGGAAGATTCAGGGGTGAGCTCAACGATCTTGATGACGTTGATCAGTTTGTTGAGCTGCTTGGTGACCTGTTCGATCAGGTCGCCGTCGGCGTCGACCACCACGGTCATCCGGGAGATGCCGGGGACTTCGGTGGGGCCGACGGCCAGGGAGTTGATGTTGAAGGCGCGGCGGGCGAAGAGGCTCGCAACGCGGGTCAGGACGCCGGGTTTGTCTTCAACCAGGACGGACAGTGTGTGGCGGCTCATGGTCAGTCCTCTTCTTCCCATTCCGGGGTCATGTTGCGGGCAACCTGGATCTGGTCGTTGCTCACGCCGGCGGGCACCATCGGCCACACCATGGAGTTGGGGCTCACCACGAAGTCGATGACCACGGGGCGGTCGTTGATCTCCAGGGCCTTCTGTATGGTGGCATCGATGTCCTCGTCGCGTTCGCAGCGGAACGAGGCGCAGCCGTAGGCCTCCCCCAGCTTGACGAAGTCCGGGATGCGGACGGTGTCGTGGCCGGTGTTGAGGTCGGTGTTGGAGTAGCGGCCCTCGTAGAACAGGGTCTGCCACTGGCGCACCATGCCCAGCGAGGAGTTGTTGATGACGGCAACCTTGATGGGAATGTTGTTGATGGCGCAGGTGGCCAGTTCCTGGTTGGTCATCTGGAAGCAGCCGTCGCCGTCGATGGCCCATACCACGCGGTCCGGTTCGCCCACCTTGGCGCCCATGGCCGCCGGAACGGCGTAGCCCATGGTCCCGGCGCCGCCGGAGTTCAGCCAGGCGTGCGGGCGCTCGTACTTGATGAACTGCGCTGCCCACATCTGGTGCTGGCCCACGCCTGCCACGTACACGCCCTCGGGGCCGGTGAGGGCGCCGATGCGTTCGATGACCCGCTGCGGGGCGCTGAGCCCGTCGTCGGGTTCGGTCCAGCCCAGCGGATAGGTTTCCTTGAGGTTGTTCAGGAAGGCCCACCAGGTGGTGAGGTCCGGTGTGCCGGATGCGTCGAACTGCGTGCGGACGGCCTCGGTCAGTTCCGGAATGATTTCCTTGACCGATCCTACGATGGGAACGTCGGCGGTGCGGTTCTTGGAGATTTCCGCGGGGTCGATGTCGGCGTGGATGACCTTGGCCATCGGCGCGAAGGTCTTGAGCACACCCGTCACGCGGTCATCGAAGCGGGCGCCGAGGGTGATCAGGAGGTCGGCCTGCTGCAGCGCGGTAACGGCGGAGACGCTTCCGTGCATGCCGGGCATGCCGACGTGCTGCGGGTGCGAGTCCGGGAAGACGCCCTTCGCCATCAGGGTGGTCACCACGGGGGCACCGGTGGCTTCGGCGAGGGCCAGCAGTTCGGCGCTGGCGTGCGCCTTGACCACGCCGCCGCCGACGTACAGGACCGGCTTGGTGGACGCGGCGATGAGCTTCGCGGCCTCGCGGACCTGCTTGTTGTGGCCGCGGGTGACGGGCCGGTAGCCGGGCAGGTCCACTTTGGGCGGCCAGGAGAAGGTCATCTGCCCCACCTGGGCGTCCTTGGCCACGTCCACCAGGACGGGACCGGGACGGCCGGTGGAGGCCAGGTGGAATGCTTCAGCCATGACATGCGGAATGTCGTTGGGATCGGTCACCAGGAAGGAGTGCTTGGTGATGGGCATGGTGATGCCCACGATGTCGGCTTCCTGGAAAGCATCGGTGCCGATCACCCCGCTGGACACCTGGCCGGTGATGGCCACCAGCGGCACGGAGTCCATGTGGGCATCCATGATGGCGGTAACGAGGTTGGTGGCACCCGGGCCCGAGGTGGCGATGCAGACGCCAACCCGTCCGGTGACCATGGCGTAGCCTTGCGCGGCGTGGCCGGCTCCCTGTTCGTGACGGACCAGCACGTGATTCATGGTGGAGGCCATCAAGGGGTCGTAGGTGGGCAGGATCGCGCCACCAGGCAAACCGAAAATATCGTCGACGCCGAGTTCTTCGAGCGAGCGGACAATAGCTTGCGAGCCGGTCATCACCGTTGGGGGTACAACGTTGTTCGGCCCAAGGACAGGAGAGACGGCAGCAAGGTCGGCGACGACGGCGGCATGGTCCGCCGCCCGGTCGGCGCGTTCCGGAGCCTTGGTGGCTCCAGTGGACTTGGTAGCCATCAGCGAGGGGCTGATGGGCGATCCTTTGCTCATCGGACTCTTCCTTGTGGATCATCTGTGGTTCATGGAAACAGCGGGAAATAAAAAAACCCCTCAGCCTGAGCGGCTCTTCGAGGGGTTGCGCGTGACGGTTCGTTACCGGAGGAGGCTAATGTGCCACGCGCTTGGTAAGGACGACGACGGTGCCGGCGGTAACGAAAGTCATGCGTTCAGTTTTCCCTCTGGCGAGATACGTGTCAACGAGCCGCTACCCGATCTCACCATGTGGACATCATTGTCCACGTGCTGATCCTACCCCCAAACCTCCGGCGCAAGCGCCGTCCGCCCGGGGCCCCGGGATCAGCCCTTATTAAGCCCTACCGCCTCCGGCAGTCGTGTCGCCGCCGGAGGCATGGGGTACTCAGGCATCAGCCGCAATAGGCACCGGTACTGGCGCTGTGCACCAGCTTGGCGTATTTGGCGAGCACACCCTTGGTGTACCTGGCCGGCAGCGGCTCCCAGCCCACCTTGCGGGCTTCGAGTTCAGCCTCGTCCACCAGCAGGTCGAAGCTGCGCGCTGCGATGTCCACGCGGATGCGGTCGCCGTCCTTGACGAACGCGATGGGGCCGCCGTCCACCGCTTCGGGCGCGACGTGGCCGATGCAGAGGCCCGTGGTGCCGCCGGAGAACCGGCCGTCGGTGAGGAGCAGGACGTCCTTGCCGAGGCCCGCACCCTTGATGGCGCCGGTGATGGCAAGCATCTCACGCATGCCTGGCCCGCCCTTGGGTCCTTCGTAGCGGATCACCACAACATCGCCGGCGTGGATCCGGCCGTTGTCCAGCGCGTCCAGGGCACCCTGTTCGCGCTCGAAGACGCGGGCGGTGCCTTCGAAGACGTCGGCGTCGAAGCCCGCGCTCTTCACCACTGCGCCTTCGGGGGCCATGGTGCCGTGCAGGATGGTGATGCCGCCGGTCTTGTGGATCGGGTTGTCCAGCGCGCGCAGGATCTTGCCGTCAACGTCCGGCGGGTTGATGGCGTCGAGGTTCTCCGCCACGGTCTTGCCCGTGACGGTGAGGCAGTCACCGTGCAGCAGGCCGGCGTCGAGCAGTGCCTTCATGATCACCGGCACGCCGCCGATCTTGTCCACGTCGGTCATCACGTAGCGGCCGAACGGCTTCAGGTCGCCCAGGTGCGGAATCTTGTCGCCGATGCGGTTGAAGTCATCGAGGGTCAGCTCCACCTCTGCTTCGCGGGCAATGGCCAGCAGGTGCAGGACGGCGTTGGTGGAGCCGCCGAAGGCCATGGTGACGGCGATGGCGTTTTCAAACGCCTTCTTGGTCATGATGTCCCGGGCGGTGATGCCCAGGCGGAGCAGGTTAACCACGGCCTCGCCGGACTTGCGGGCAAATTCATCACGACGGCGGTCTGCCGAGGGCGGGGCGGCGGAGCCCGGCAGGGACATGCCGAGAGCCTCGCCGATGCAGGCCATGGTGTTGGCCGTGTACATGCCGCCGCAGGCGCCTTCACCCGGGCAGATGGCCTTTTCGATGCGGGTCAGGTCTTCCATGCTCATCTTGCCTGCGGCGCAGGCGCCGACGGCCTCGAAGGCGTCAATGAGGGTGACTTCCTTTTCGGAGCCGTCCTCAAGCTTGACCCAGCCGGGCATGATGGAGCCGGCGTAAAGGAAGACGCTGGACAGGTCCAGGCGGGCGGCGGCCATGAGCATGCCGGGCAGGGACTTGTCACAGCCTGCCAGCAGCACCGAACCGTCGATGCGCTCGGCCTGCATGACGGTCTCCACGGAGTCTGCGATGACTTCGCGGGAGACCAGTGAGAAGTGCATGCCCTCATGGCCCATGGAGATACCGTCCGAGACGGAGATGGTGCCGAACTGCATGGGGAAACCGCCGCCGGCGTGGACGCCTTCCTTGGCGCCCTGCGCAAGCCGGTTCAGCGAAAGGTTGCAGGGGGTGATTTCGTTCCATGAGCTGGCGACACCCACCTGGGGCTTTGCGAAGTCGTCATCCCCCATGCCGACCGCCCGGAACATGCCACGTGCCGGTGCGGCGTGGATTCCGTCGGTAACGACCCGGCTACGGGGTTTGATGTCAGGCTTGTTCTCGGTTGCGATTTGGGTGTCACTCATAGGGGAAAGTCTATGGCTCCACGCGCGGCAGCAACGACCGCGAAGCTCCGGTTAAGCGCAAAATCAGGATTATTTCAATCAGATAGTGGACTGTCATCTCGAATAATGAGATGCCCACCGCCGGGCCGACCCGTTCCTGTGGCGCAGGTCACCGGGACGCCCGCTTTCCAGCCCCGGGATCCCGCCGTGGTTCGCTGCCCGGGATGTTGCCGCCGGCGGGACGCCCGGAGGAACATCCGGGCCGGTCAAAGTGCTGGACAGCGATGTGGACCCGACGTAGCGTCGGGGCAAGGGACCTTGCCGACCGACCGAAGGGCTTGCCATGGAAGCTGTCTTCTTGATCATTCTGCTCGCTGTACTGGTGGGTGTTGTGTGGTGGAGGCTGAACGCCAAGAAATCACCCGCTGCCCGAGGTGACGCCGGCCAGGCGGACGTGGCCCGCAGCGACGGGGGAACCCGCACTGATGGTGCTCTTTCCGGCGGCAGCGCCGCGGCGTCGGCCGAGGCCGCCGGCACCACGGGAATTCCCACAGCCGCGGGCTTTGGCCGGCCGGCCGAGCCCGCTGCGCCCGTCACTGCGGACGAGTCGGCAGAAACATCGGCTTCGGTGGATGCACCGCGTCCTGAACGCACAGGTTCAGGTTCTTCCGCAGCCTCCCCCGCCGGCACGGCTGGAGCCGGCGCAGCGCCCGCGGATGCGGGTGCTGGTGCGGCAACTGCGGGAGCCGGCGCAGCGACCGCGGATGCGGGTGCTGGTGCGGCGACCGCGGGACCCGGCGACGACCGCCGACGCCAGGACCAGGCCGAATGGGAAACCCAGTGGTCCGAAGCCAGCGGCGCTCCCTCCGCCCGGACCAACCCAACCCCGCCAATGCAGTCGGTCACAGAGAAGACGGGGACGCAGCCGGAAGCAGCACCGGTCCATCACGCCGAGTACACCGAACCGCACGCCCCCACGCTTCCCGGCGCCGAGTCCGCTGCCGTGGAAGAAGCGGACGACGACGGCGCGGCAGCCTCCGCCGTCGGACGTTCAGCAGACCGGCCTGAGCCTGCGGGCGTTTCCGGCGGCAACATCCCGGCCGGTGCCGCCGCAGCGGAAATGCAGGACCGCACCCAGTCCTCTGCCCTCGTGGAGACCGGAGCAGACCATCTGCCGGAACAAGAGGCATCCCCGCATGGTCGCTCGCCGGAGGCTGCCGGCCACCTGGCGGCCGACGAACCGTACGGGGCAGGCTCTGCCGCCGCGCGTGCCGATGGCAGCGGGCCGGCAGATTACGGCGTCAAGGCCGATGCCGGCGCCATGGTCTATTACGAGGAGGGGCACCCGGACTATGAACAAGCCAGGGCTGATGTCTGGTTTGAGTCGGCCGCCCACGCGGAGGCGGCAGGCTTCCGTGCCCCACGGCGCAGGCGCCTCTAGGAGCAGGTCCGGCCCGGCCTCAAGGACGAACCGACCCTGCTTCCTCCCCACGCGGGGAGGAAGCAGTAAATCATGTGGCCCATTTCACACGTGCGCAGGGGCGGATCAGGGCCGGGATCTTGACTCCCGAAGGAGGTTTCCGGCTTCCCGCAGGCAACCACACCCTTGATTTTGCGCGGATTTTGCCGCTGCCGGAATGATCATCCACCCGCACGGCCGGCCGATTTCACATGCACCAAAAGTTCGTGTAGAGTTTCATGTCGTTGCGGAGATCAACGGGGAAAGAAAAGCCCCGAATGATTGAAACAAAAAGATGCACCTCTAGCTCAATTGGCAGAGCAATTGACTCTTAATCAATGGGTTCCGGGTTCAAGTCCCGGGGGGTGCACCACTGGGAAAACAGCCTCCGGCTTTGCGGAAACGCAAGCCGGGGGCTGTTTTGTTTGTGTCCCCAACTAACGGCACAACAAAAAAGGCGTGACCACAGTTTGCATACTGCGGTCACGCCCCGGCCGGCCGGCGGCGAAGTCTAGTCAGGGTGAATTTTCCACGAGCGCGGCGGCGTTGCCGGGCGTGGTGGCGAACTGGCTTGCGAGCTCCCTGACCACTGCCTGGAGCTCCTGGCGAAGGACTTCGGGATCAATGGACGCCGAAGCCAGGACGGAACGCTCCATCTCCACAGCGGCAGCGACCGCCTCCTTGCCCCGTTCGGTCAGGGACACCACATGGCTCCTGCGGTCCGACGTGCTGCGCACGCGGGCGATATGCCCGTGGGACTCCAGCCGGCTGAGGGTCTTGCCCATGGTCTGGGCCTGCACGCGCACGTATTGGGCAAGCTGGGCCTGGGTCATGGGGCCCTGCGCGTTCAGCACCTCGATGGCAATGACCCCGGCGTGGGTCAGGCCGATGGCACCAAGTTTTTCGTTCCAGGAGTGTTCGACGAGGCGCGCAGCAGTGGACAAGAGGCGCCCCGTGGGCCAGTGATCCATATCAGGCATAGCAGCAAGTATAGCCAAGTGCCGATTAGCACTGGTTCCTCCCCCTTACTAGGCTGTTGTGACCCGCCTGCAACAAGGAGAAAAACATTGGCCGACAGACTCGTTACCGGTGATGAAGCGCCCGGTTTCACATTGAAGGATTCAACCGGCAAGGACGTTTCCCTGTCCCCCGGTGCGGGCCGCCATAGAATCGTCTACTTCTACCCGGCCGCTTCCACTCCCGGCTGCACCAAGGAAGCCTGCGACTTCCGTGACAGCCTCGCTTCACTGCAGTCCGCGGGGTACGACGTCCTGGGAATCTCGCCGGACCCCGTCGACAAGCTGGCCAAGTTTGCTGCCAGTGAGGAACTGAGCTTTCCCCTGCTCTCGGACCAGGACCATGCTGTAGCGGACGCCTATGGCGCCTGGGGTGAGAAGAAGAACTACGGCAAGATCTACCAGGGCCTGATCCGGTCAACCATCGTGGTGGATCCGGAGGGCAAAGTGGCGCTCGCCCAGTACAACGTCCGGGCTACCGGCCATGTCGCCAAGCTGCGCCGCGACTTGAAGCTGGACGCCTGACCGGCAGCGTTGCCTGCTCCGGTCGAGCCGGGGCAACGCTACAATAAAGACTGGCATCCGCCGTCGTACCTTTTGTGTGACGCCGGCAGGACGCCTGGCGCGAGTGGTGAAATTGGCAGACACGCAGGATTTAGGTTCCTGTGCCTTCGGGCGTGGGGGTTCAAGTCCCCCCTTGCGCACCCAAAGAAATACAAGAATCCCCCGGTTCACACCGGGGGATTTTTTGTGTTTATGCCCTGCGGGGCAACCCGGGAACTGTTCCCCGAAAAAGGCCGGATTCGTAATCCTCCGAAAAACTCCTTGGATTCCACCCATCCGTATCTGCGCACCGGCCGAATACCCAGTGAGACACCAGCCAAGGGCAGGTGCCCGCCAGCCAGACAAGAACAATGCCGTGAACACCAGTCCGCGGCAGGCATAACGCCATAATCCAAGGAGAACTCACATGCAGACAATCAAGCGCACAACTTTCACCGTCGCAGGCGTTGCAGCTGCAGCTCTGCTGAGCCTGACCGCGTGTGGCGGATCCGCCGGCTCGTCAAGCTCCTCGGCACCGGCCGAGTCCCCCGCACCTTCCAGCATGGCCCCGTCCCCGTCGGCCAGCTCCTCGGCCGCGGCCATGGACCCGGCCGCCAACCTGGTGGGCCCCGGCTGCGCCGGCTACGCCGAGCAGGTCCCCACGGGAGCCGGTTCCGTTGAGGGCATGGCCCTTGACCCGGTGGCAGTTGCCGCCTCCAACAACCCGATCCTGACCACCCTCACCGCCGCTGTATCCGGCAAGCTGAACCCCAAGGTGGACCTGGTGGACACGCTCAACGGCGGCGAGTTCACCGTCTTCGCCCCGGTGGATGAGGCCTTCGCCAAGATCGATGCAGCCACCATCGAAACACTGAAGACCGATGATGCCCTGCTGAGCAAGATCCTGACCTACCACGTTGTTCCGGGCCAGATCACTCCTGACAAGATCGCCGGCACGCACGCAACCGTCCAGGGTGGTTCGGTGACGGTTACGGGCAGCGGCGACGCACTCAAGGTTGACGATGCCAGCGTCATATGCGGCGGCGTCCAGACCAAGAACGCCACCGTTTACCTGATCGACTCGGTGCTGATGCCCAAGTAGCCCCCGGCAACCCACGCCTTCTGAAGCCGTGCCCGCACAAGCGGGTACGGCTTCAGTGCTGACCGGCCTCCCCGGGAGCCGGGACCCGGTCAACTAGACTGGGTCCCGCGGCCCGCAAGCGGCGGAGCCGGCAAGATCCAGAGGTGATAAACGAGTGCCCAGCAGTACATCGCGGCGCGCGGTCCTTAAGGCCGGCACCGTCCTCCTGGCGTTGGGGGCAACCTCGTGCACGGCAGTACCGTCCCCCTCACCGTCGTCGGAATCACCCAGCGCCACAACCCCTGCCGAGCCCACCGCCACCTTCAACTTCGGCACCGCCGCACAGCCCCTGGGACTGGACCCCGCCCTCTCCAGCGACGTGGAATCCCAGCGCATCACCCGCCAGATCCTTGAAGGACTGGTGGGCGTGGACCAGACCACCGGCAAGCCGACACCCCTCCTTGCTACTGAATGGAGCGAGTCCAACGAGGGCCGCTCCTACACTTTCACGCTCCGCACCGGCGTCACCTTCCAGGACGGCACGCCGTTCAACGCCGACGCCGTCTGCGCGAACTTCAACCGCTGGTTCGCCTTCCCGGCAGACCTGCGCCGGCAGGCACCCGGCAGTTCCTTCAAGGGAGTGTTCAAAGCCCACTCGGACGAGCCCGACCTGTCTATTTTCAAGAGCTGCACCGCCCTCTCTGCAGACACTGTGCGGATCGACCTCACCCAGCGCTTCACGGCGTTCCTTCAGGCCCTGACGCTGCCGGCCTTCGCCATGGCGTCTCCCGCGGCCCTGGCGTCCGGCACCGCGGACGTCCTTGACCAAAGCCGCGGCGGGCGGCCAGTCTCCGCCTTCGCCACCCGCCCTGTGGGCACAGGCCCGTTCAGCTTCGCGTCATGGGACGAGCAGAGCGTCACCCTGGTGACCAACAACACCTACTGGGGCGACCGCGGCCAGATCGCCACCATCAACTTCATGGCATACAACCACCCCCAGACCAGGCTCCAGGCCCTGCTCGACGGCAAGATCGACGGGTATGACGCCGTCACGGTGGGGAACTTCGACCAACTGGTCAAACGCGGCAAGCAGATTGTCCAGCGCGATCCGTTCTCGGTGATGTACGTGGGCATCAACCAGGACATCCCGGTGCTGCAGAACCAGAAGGTCCGGCAGGCAATCGAAATGGCCATCGATAAGGACACCCTGATCCGCAGGTTCTTCATCGACAACACCGCCAGGGCGACCCAGTTCGTCCCTCCCAAGATCAGCGGCTTCAACAACGATGCCCCCGAACTGGGCCACGATCCGGCCAAGGCCAGGGAGTACCTCAAGGAAGGCGGCTACGCGGGCGAGGAACTGAAGTTCTACTATCCGTTGAACGTCACCCGGCCGTACCTGCCCACTCCGGAGAAGGTCTATGCCGAGATCAGCCGGCAACTGACGGCTGTGGGGTTCAACATCCAGCCTGTCCCCGTGGACTGGTCGGACGGCTACCTCCAAAAGGTCCAGTCACCCGGCGACCACGCGCTGCACCTGCTTGGCTGGAACGGATCCTATTCCGACGCCGACAACTTCGTGGGCCCCCTCTTCGGTGAAAAAAACGGTGAGTTCGGCTACCAGGACCCGCAGGTCTTTTCCAAGATCAACCGGGCACGCGGCCTGCCGGAAGGCGAGGAACGCGATGAGCAGTACCACACCATCAACGCCCAGATCGCAGCCACCGTGCCGGCGGTTCCCATCGCCTTTCCCATCTCGGCCCTGGCCCTGTCCGACCGCGTGGTGAGCTATCCCGCATCGCCGGTCTTAAATGAAGTTTTCACGAAGGTGCAACTAAAGCCTTGACGGACTGGTCCAATTTCAGTATGTCGGCTGCCCGGGGATATTCTGTGACAGCCAGAGCCGCTGCAATCGGAGACTGATCGTGACCTTCATTTCCAAGACCCCACATGCCGACGTCGTCCTGATTGGCGGCGGCATCATGAGCGCCACGCTGGGGGCATTTCTCAAGCAGCTGGAGCCGAACTGGACCATTTCCCTGTTCGAGCGGCTGGACCAGCCCGGACTGGAAAGCTCCGACCCCTGGAACAACGCCGGAACCGGCCACGCTGCCCTCTGCGAACTCAACTATTCCCCTGCAGCCAAAGACGGCTCAGTGAACCCTGCCAAAGCCCTGCTCATCAATGAGCAGTTCCAGCTCTCCCGGCAGTTCTGGTCCCACCTGGTGGACCGGAACCTGATCGGCTCGCCCAAGGGCTTCATTAACACGGTGCCGCACATGAGCTTCGTGCTCGGCGAGGACCACACCCGGTTCCTGAAGACGCGGTATGAGGCGCTGAAGCCCCACACCCTGTTCCGGAGCATGGAGTACTCCGAGGACCACGGCCAGATCGCCAAGTGGGCGCCGCTCATCGTCAAGGGACGCGACCCGAAGCAGCGCATTGCCGCCACGCGCGCCGTCGAAGGGACCGACGTCGACTTCGGGGCACTCACCCGGGAGCTGACCACCTACCTCGGGAACAACGGCGTCGAAATCAATTACGGCCATGACGTCACCGGAATTTCCCGGGCGTCCGGCGGCGGCTGGGACCTCTCCCTGAAGTACCCGAAGTCCGGTGAACACGGCAAGATCCACGCCAAGTTCGTCTTCGTCGGCGCCGGCGGCGGGGCCCTCCACCTGCTGCAGGCCTCCGGCATCCCGGAGAGCAAGGGCTATGGCGGCTTCCCCGTTTCCGGCCAGTTCTTCCGCTGCACCGACGAAACCATCGCCGCCCAGCACAGCGCCAAGGTCTACGGCCAGGCGTCGGTGGGTGCTCCCCCCATGTCCGTCCCGCACCTGGACACGCGGTACGTCAACGGCAAGCGGTCGCTGCTGTTCGGCCCCTACGCCGGGTTCTCCACCAACTTCCTGAAGAACGGCTCCTACCTGGACCTGCCGCTCTCCATCCGCCCCGGCAACATCATCCCCATGCTGGCCGTGGCCAAGGACAACATGGACCTCACCGCGTACCTGATCAAGGAAGTGGCGAAGCGCCACGGGGACAAGGTCGAGGCGCTGCGTGAGTACTACCCGGAGGCCAAGGACGGCGACTGGGAACTGATCACCGCCGGCCAGCGTGTACAGATCATCAAGAAAGACCCGCAAAAGGGCGGCATCCTGCAGTTCGGAACTGAAGTGATCGCCGGCCGTGACGGCTCCATCGGTGCGCTCCTTGGCGCCTCCCCCGGAGCATCAACAGCTGTTCCCATCATGATCGAGCTGCTGCAGAAGACGTTCCCCAAGAACTTCAAGGGCTGGCAGTCGAAGCTGAAGGACATGATGCCCGGCTACGGGGTGAAGCTGGATGAAAATCCGGACCTCGCCGTCGAGCTGG
>NZ_JARHXQ010000329.1:0-8279 GCF_029222765.1 Arthrobacter sp. Cr_A7
TCGAGAAGCGTCTCGCCGGCCTGTAAGCAGGGCCGTAGACAAGCCAACTACCTGACAGGACCGGATAGCCCATGCCACTCTTCGACCTTCCCCTGGCCCAGCTGCGCAGCTATACCTCGGACGTGACGCCGCCCACCGACTTCACTGCCTTCTGGGACGCCACCATTGCCGAAGCCCGGGCCTTTCCGTTGAATGCGTCCTTTGAGCCGGCAGAGAACTACCTCTCTGTCATCGACACCTTCGACGTGACGTTCTCCGGCTACGGCGGCGCCCCCGTCAAGGGCTGGCTGCACCTCCCCGCGCACCGGGAAGCCGGGGCCAGGCTGCCCGTGGTGGTCCACTATGTGGGATACTCGGGCGGCCGCGGCTTGGTCAACCAGGACACCCGGTGGGCCCAGGCTGGGTACGCGCACTTCATCATGGACACCCGAGGCCAGGGCTACGGCGGGACCCTGGGCGAGACGCCCGACCCGCACCCCTCCGCCGGCGGCGTGGCCCACGCAGGCCTGATGACCAGGGGCATCGCAAGCCGGGAAGACTACTACTACCGCCGGGTGTACGTGGACGCTTTCCGTGCGGTGGAGGCTGCACAGGCGCACCCCGGCGTCGAGCCTGAGAAGGTGGTGCTGGCCGGTGTCAGCCAGGGCGGCGGCATCGTGGTTGCCACTGCAGGGCTGGCGGCAGGACGGCTCGACGGCGTCATCGCCGCGCTGCCGGATGTTCCGTTCCTGCAGGACTTCCCGCGCGCCATCGACATCACCCTGCGCGGCCCGTACCCGGAGATCGCCCAGTTCCTGGCGCGCCACCGGGACCGCTACGAGCCCGTGCTTGACGTCCTTCGCTACTTCGACGGCGTCAACCTGGCGCGCCTGGCGACGGCACCGGCATTGTATTCGACAGCCCAGATGGACGATATCTGCCCGCCGTCCACCGTTTTTGCCAGCTTCAACGCCTACGGCTCCGGGGCGGCCGGTACCGCTCCCACGGACGCCGCGAAGGACATTGAGGTGTACCGGTTCAACAACCACGAGGGCGGCCAGGAACACCACTGGATCCGGCAGCTGCTGTTTCTCCGCAAAATTTTGGGGTAAGTTCCTTGTTGCGGGCTTGAGAAAACGGTTTCCGAGTCCGGGGAATCAAGGAACCAGTGAAGAAACTCAGCAGGCTCAGCGTTGTGGCCTACGGTGCCGGCGACGCAGCCAACAGCATGATCATCAGTACAGCGAACATGTTCCTGCTCGTCTACTACACGGATGTGGCCGGCATCTCGGCGGCGGCGGCAGGAACGCTGCTGGTGGTGGCGCGGGTGTTCAATGCGTTTACCGACATTGCCGCCGGCCGCATCGTGGACCGCGTACAGAGCAAGCGGTGGGGCAAGTTCCGCCCCTTCCTGATGTTCGGCTTCGTTCCGCTCCTGCTGGGCGTTGCGGTGTTCCACGTTCCGGACGTGGATCCGTCCTCCAAGCTGCTGTACGCCTACTGCACCTACGGGCTGGTCTGCCTGGCCTACAGCCTGGTGAATGTGCCCTACGGCTGCCTGGTGGGGGCCATGACCCAGGACCCCCGGGAGCGCGCCCGGCTCGGCGGCGCCCGGACCATCGGCGGCCTGTCAGTGGGGGCAACCCTGGGTTTCTTCATCGCGCCCCTGCTGGGCGCCGGCGGGGATATGCAGCAGATCTTCACCGTGATGACACTGGTTTTTGCCGCCGTGGGGTCCGCCCTCTATCTGTTCACGGCTGTTGCCTGCCGGGAACAGATCGGCGGCAGCGTCCCCAAAATCACCCTGCGCCAAAGCACGGACGCGCTGAAGGCCAACTCGCCGCTGGTGGTCCTCTGCATCAGCTCCGTCCTGTTCGTCACCGGCACGTCAGCCACGGGCGCCGCCCAGTTCTTCTACCTGCGGGATGTCCTCTCCCGGGTGGACCTGTTTCCCGTCATGGCCGCCGCGCAGGTGGCAATCACCCTGACGCTCGCCGTCGTTATGCCGCGACTCGTGGCACGCTGGGGCAAACGGGCTGCCTACACGGCCGGCGGTTGCGCCGGGGCGGCAGGCGGACTGATTGTTTTCCTCGCTCCGGCGGGGCTGCCCTGGCTTGCGGTAACGGGCCTTGTGTTGGCAATGCTTTCGTCTGCTTCGGTCAGCATCCTCACCTGGGCACTCATCGCGGACACCGTTGAATACGGCGAATGGAAAACCGGTGTCCGGGTCCAGGGCATCAACTACGCCCTCCTGGCCGCCACCCGGAAGCTGGGGATGGGGTTCGGCGGCGGGGTGGTGGCTTTCTCGCTGGCCTGGGGCGGATACTCGTCCGCGGTGCCGGAGCAGGCCGAAACCGCCGTTCTGGCCATCCGCGCCGCTGCCGGGCTGCTGCCTGCAGCCCTGGTGCTGGCCGCCGCCGGAATCATGTACTGGTACCGCCTGACGGATAAGAGGCACGCCGAGCTGGTGGCCGGCCTGCAGTCGAGCCGATAGCTGGCAGCCGGTAGCGGGCGGCCGGCGGCGTCCGAAAAAGTCATGTGACGGACATGGTTTGCGCCCGGGGACAAACCGCGGCTATGGTCTGAGGCATGACTAACCGTTGGTATGCGTATTTTTCGTTGGCTCTGGAGGGGCCCGCGTCTAACTGACACGCATCCAACTTTCCTTCAGAGCCAACAGGGCAGAGATCATTCTCTGCCCTTCGCCGTTTCTCCGGCGGGTTCTGAACTGGGCCCGCTTCCCATCTGGAACAGGACCCACCATGAGCACCGCAACAGCATCAGCAACCAGCACCGCCGCAAAAACCACCTCTAACCTGCGTGTCAGCGAATTCACCGCGCTGCCCACGCCCTCTGAACTCATCGCCGAACTGCCGCTGGACGCCCGGGTGACGGACGTCGTCGAACGCGGACGCGACGAAGTCCGCGCCATCATGGACGGGGTGGACGACCGCCTGCTGGTCATCGTGGGGCCGTGCTCCATCCACGACCCCAAGGCCGGGCTGGAATACGCCCGCAGGCTGGTCAGCCAGGCCGAAAAGCACAAGGAAGACCTGCTCATCGTGATGCGGACCTACTTCGAAAAGCCCCGCACCACCGTCGGCTGGAAGGGCCTGATCAACGATCCCCGCCTGGACGGCAGCCACGACATGGTCACCGGCCTGCGGACCGCCCGGCACTTCCTGCAGCAGGTCACGGCCCTGGGACTGCCCACCGCCACCGAATTCCTGGAGCCGATCAGCCCGCAGTACATGGCGGACTTGATCTCCTGGGGCGCCATCGGTGCCCGCACCACGGAAAGCCAGATCCACCGGCAGCTCGCCTCGGGCCTGTCCATGCCCATCGGATTCAAGAACGGAACCGACGGCGACCTGCAGGTTGCCATCGATGCCTGCGGTGCCGCCGGGGCAGCCCAGGCCTTCCTCGGCATCGACGGCGACGGCAGGGCGGCGCTGGTGGCCACCGCCGGGAACCCGGACACGCACGTGATCCTCCGCGGCGGACGCAAGGGGCCCAACTACTCCGCGGGCGACGTCGAGGCTGCTTCGGCTAAGCTGGCCGGCAAGCACCTCAACCCGCGGGTGATCGTGGACGCCAGCCACGCCAACAGCGGAAAGAGCCATCACCGGCAGGCTGAGGTGGCACTGGAGATCGGCGCCCAGCTCGAGGATGGCGGCACGTCCGCGCAGGCGATTGCCGGCGTCATGCTGGAAAGCTTCCTGGTGGGCGGCGCCCAGAACCTGGACGTCGCCGAGAACGCAGCCGGCCGCGCGGAACTCGTCTACGGCCAGAGCGTCACGGACGCATGCATGGAATGGGACGTCTCGGTCTCCGTGCTGGACCAGCTGGCGGCGTCCGCACGCAAGCGCCGCGCAGTGAAGTAGGGGAGCCAAATAGGGGAGCGGACTACTTTCACATCTGCCACAGGAACATCTAGAGTATCTAGGTAGGTGGTTGGTGGATGGCTCAGCATCGGAACACCGCATTGGCATGTACCTGGGGTCACTGTTGTCCATCCGTCAGCAAAGGAATAGGGAAATGTCGTCAGAACAGAACTTCTCCAACGCGAAGTTCCTGACCGTGGCTGAAGTAGCCCAGGTCATGCGCGTCTCCAAAATGACCGTGTACCGGCTGGTCCACTCCGGTGAAATGCCCGCTGTGCGCTTCGGCCGCTCGTACCGGGTTCCGGAGAATGCCGTGGAGCAGTACCTCAAAGGTGCTGTGGTGGACGGCCACACCGAGACCGCCTGACGCACTCTTTCCGTCGCAATGCCCTGTATTTGAGCCGGTGGGAGCCCCGCGGTCAGTAGCCCCTCCCGATAAGCGGTACCCTGTTAAGGAACGTTTTACGTCATTGTAAGAATCTGTCAGTTGTTCAGTTCGTAGCTCTGTCCACGAACAATTTCCATCAGACAGGTACTGCATCTAGTTTGTAAGGAACTTTCGTGGGTTCAGTTATCAAGAAGCGTCGCAAGCGTATGGCCAAGAAGAAGCACCGCAAGCTGCTTCGCAAGACCCGTCACCAGCGCCGCAATAAGAAGTAGAGATACTTCGAACAGCGTAGAAATGCCCGTCGCCTTCCAGGCGGCGGGCATTTCGTTTTTGCTGGTGCAGCTTCCTGGCCTTGTTCGCAGATCCTGACCGTCACGGTTCGGATTCGCGGACAAACTTAGGATCTGACGGATTCCTACGCGCGCGGGCCGCGGATCCTTGCGAAGCCCTTCCAGAGGCCGTAGACGGCGCCGCCGGCGGTGGCCGCCTTGAGGCCGAAGGTTGCTGCGCGGCGGCCGGCGCGGAAATCGTACACGGGCCAGTTGTTGTCGCGGGCGTGCCGGCGGAGGCGGGCATCCGGGTTAATGGCCACCGGGTGGCCCACCAGGCTGAGCAGCGGGATGTCGTTGTATGAATCGCTGTAGGCCCAGCAGCGCTTGAGGTCCAGGTCCTCGGCGTCGGCAATGCCCTGGACTGCCACGGCCTTCGCGGAACCGTGCAGGATGTCGCCCACCAGCCGTCCGGTGTACATGCCTTCCGAAATTTCCCCCACAGTGCCGAGCGCGCCGGTCAATCCGAGCCGGGTGGAGATCACCGTGGCGACCTCGATGGGGGTGGCCGTCACCAGCCAGACCCGCCTGCCCACCCTCAGGTGCTGTTCGGCGAGGGCCTTGGCACCCGGCCAGATCCGGGAAGCGATCATCTCGTCATAGACTTCCTCGCCCAAAGCCTTGATGTCGTCAACGGTGATCCCGGCAGCCAGGGTCAGAGCAGAGTCCCGGACTGCATGGACGTCGTCGATGTTCTCGCCCCGCGCCATGAACTTGAACTGCTTCCACGCGAAGCCGGCGGCCTGGGCCATGGTGAAGGCGCCCCGCTGATACATCTTCCGTGCCACGTGGAAGAGGCTGGCACCGCGCATCAGGGTATTGTCCACATCGAAGAAGGCCGCCTCGCCGGGCTGCGGCGCAGCAACCGGCTTGGTGACTACGGCGACGTACTTCTCCTGGGGCATGGACTTGAGTCTAGTCAATGCACTGGATGGAAACCGTCGGCGTGCCGGGCACCGCGGACGGGGCTACGGTTAAGCCATGGCAACACCGCGCGTCGTCCTCATCACCAAAGCTGACTGCCACCTCTGCGAGGAGGCCCGCCTCGCCGTCGGCCGGGTTACCGCTGCGTTGGGGCTGGAGTGGACCGAAGAACGGGTGGACCACCAGCCGGAGCTCCGTGAACGGTACGCCGAGGAAATCCCGGTGGTGCTGGTGGACGGCGTCCAGCGCGATTTCTGGAAAATCGACGAAACCCGGCTGGAACGCGTACTCCAGCGCGCCATGGCCCAATAAGCGCAGTGTTCCAGTAAGCGCAGTGGTTCAGTAAGGATGGGCGCAAACAAGGGAGTGGTTTCCGGTGATGACGCCTGCTTTGTTGGCACCGGCGATGGGGCTCTAGAGTGGAGTCACAACGCGACTCAAGGGAGGGGCTGGTGACTTCGCTGGACTCAACCCCCCAGGCTGTTCCGGATCTTCCGGGCGCCACGGGCACGCCAGCCAAACAGATCCCGCCCGCAGCGGTGGCCCGGCTGACGCTCTATCTCCGCGCCCTCAACACGCTGCTTGCAGACGGCGTGGAGCGTGTCTCCTCCGAGTCCCTCGCGGAAGCGTCCGGAGTGAGCTCGTCCACGCTGCGCAAGGACCTCTCCCATGTGGGCTCCTACGGCACGCGCGGCGTGGGATACGAGGTGCAGTACCTCAGCCGCCACATCGCCGCCGCCCTGGGCCTGACGCACGACTGGAAAGTCGCCATTGTGGGTGCCGGAAACCTGGGCAAGGCCCTGGCCCGGTACGGCGGCTTCGAGTCCCGGGGCTTCGACGTCGTGGCCATCTTTGATGCCGACCAGATGGTAGTGGGCAACGAGGTGGGCTGGCTGCGGGTGAGCGACGTCGCGGACCTGGAAACCGTGCTGCACCGCACCGGAGCCAACATGGTGGTGCTGGCACTGCCGGCGGCCGTGGCGCAGGACGTGTGCGACCGCGTGGTGGCGGCCGGTGTCCACAGCGTCCTGAGTTTCGCCCCCGTCATGCTCCAGGTCCCGGAGGGCGTCAACCTCCGCAAGGTGGACATGGCCACCGAACTGCAGATCCTGGCCTACCACGCACAGCGGGCGCAGGCCCCGGGTCAGACCGCCTAGATTTCAGCAGTTTCCGGGACCCACGCCCGCAGGTGTGGAAATGTGCGCTTACCGGCCGTAGGGGTTGCCCATGCCGCCGCCGTACGGGTTGGCGAAGGGCTGCTGCTTCCGGAAGTAGGGAGCCGCGGCCGGAAGATACAGCAGCACGATGGCGGCGATCCCCAGCAGGGTTCCGAGGGTTCCGATCGAGGGCGGTCCGAAGAGGCCGAAGATGGACAGGGCGGCGAACACCGTGCCCAGGATGCGGGCCCAGTTCTTGCCCTTGCGGATAAAGAAGGCCACCAGCAGGTACAGCCCGGCGCCCAGGATGGCGAACACCACCAGGGTGCCGGCAATGACGCCCTTGATGTCCTCGTAGGTGACACCGGTGGCGCCACCGGCCTCCATCTGGTCCTCAAACGTCTGGCGGAACAGCGGATCGTCCAGCTGGGTGAGGCCCGTCAACAGGGAAATCACGAAGATCGCTGCTGACGCGATCAACAGCCAGAAGGAGATGTTCACCAGCTGCGGGACGCCGGCGCTCCCCGAAGGCTGCGGCTGTTCCGAGGGGTACTGGGCATACGGCGACTGGCCGTAGGAGGACTGGCCGAACGGCTGCTGCCCATAACCGGGAGCCTGCGGCGGGTTCTGGCCAAACTGCTGGCCGTACTGGGGTGCGTTCTGGCCGTACTGCGGAGCCGACGGCGGCTGGGAACCGTACTGCGGCGGGTTCTGTCCGTACTGGGGTGCGTTCTGGCCATACTGCGGAGCGTTTTGTCCGTACTGCGGCGCGTTCTCGCCGTAGCGGGGCTGCCCGCCGGACTGGTCACCGGGCTGGTTATTGCCGGGCTGGTTGGTGCCGCCCTGTGAGCCATTGGAATGCGGGTCATTGGGTACGGGAGGCGGGACGGGAGGAGTACTCATGAGCGGTCCTTCTGCATGTCGGTTTCCAGGGAGGCTGCCGGGAGCGGTCCTGTAGCCTGCCCCCAGCATGGCTTAAGTCCACCGTACCCCCGGGCCGCCGCGTTGTGGGTCATTCTGCGGAGGTATTCCGGGACGGGCCGGCGGCAAACCATGCCTGGGAATTGGGCAGCCACATCAGGACCGTTGCCGCGAGGCTCACCAGGAAGGCTGCCCAGTTTCCACCCTGGCCCATGCCGGTCAGCATGTTCATCACGGCCAGGCCCAACGTGACGGCGGCGAGGGCTGTCAGGGCCACCCGTGCCCACGTCCGTCCAGCCTTCATCTTTACCGCGAAAACCATCTGCGCAACGCCCACCGCGGAGGCCAGCAGCATCAGGGTGACCACGGCCGCGGCTGCCGCGGGTGCCGCAGCAAAGAGCACCAGGGATGCAAGCATCCCCAGCAGTCCGCCCATGGCGCCCAGGATGCCGCCGGCGAACCAGATCCAGAACGAGACCTTGATTTCCGTGGGTCGGCCGGCCACTGAAAACAGCGCGGCTAAACCGCCGGGCCGGGCGCTGGGGGAGTTGCTCATGGCGTTCACTGTAGTCCCGCCCGGGCGGGACCATGGCGAGGCCCGGTCCGCGGGGACTGCCCCTGCGCAACGGGCTGGGGTTTCAGTGCGCAGGCCGGGACGACGGACGCCAGTAAAGACGGACGCCACTGAAGCCGGGCC
>NZ_JARHXQ010000032.1:0-20929 GCF_029222765.1 Arthrobacter sp. Cr_A7
ACGGAATGTTAGGAAAGGATAAGTATGGGAGCCCAGATCCGGGTCTACCGCCAGAAGATCAGCTCGACCACGTCGATGCGCAAGATCTTCAAGGCGATGGAACTGATCGCTACCTCGCGCATCGGCAAGGCCCGTGCGCGCGTAGCAGCTTCACTGCCTTACGCGAACGCGATCACGCGCGCCGTTTCTGCTGTCGCCAGCCAAAGCGAAATCGACCACCCGCTGACCACTGAGCCGGAGCAAATCCGCCGCGCCGCCGTCCTGGTAATCACCTCGGACCGTGGCCTGGCTGGTTCCTACTCCGCGAGCGTGCTCAAGCAGGTGGAGGGTCTCAATGAGCTGCTCCACGCTGAAGGCAAGGAAGTCAAGACGTACCTCGTCGGACGCAAGGCGCAGGCCTACTTCGAATTCCGGAACCGTGAATATGCACGGGTCTGGACCGGAGGCACCGACGCACCCGAGTTCACAACCGCGCGCGAGGTCGGCGAAGCACTGCTGGCCGATTTCGCTACCGATTACGAAGAGGGCGGCGTGGACGAGATCCACGTGGTGTACACCCGCTTCAAGTCCATGGTTACCCAGGAGCCCACGGTCATCCGCCTGCTTCCGCTGGAAGTAGTGGAAGAACAGGCAGCTTCTGAATCTGACCTGTTGCCGCTGTACGAGTTCGAGCCGGAAACCGAGCGGGTTCTTGACGCTCTGCTGCCGCGCTACATCGAATCACGCATCTTCGCGGCCATGCTGCAGGCAGCGGCTTCCGAGCTCGCTGCACGCCAGCGGGCCATGAAGTCCGCAGGCGACAACGCCACGGACCTCATCAAGAAGTACACGCGTCTGCGCAACACGGCCCGCCAGGCTGAAATTACGCAGGAGCTTTCCGAAATTGTTGCCGGCGCCGACGCTCTCGCGTCCTAGCCTGCACCACCTTCGGATCCGCTGGACCTGCACCACAGATAAACTTAACCCCACGCCATCTACTGAGTGAAGTGAGAGAGATGACTGCCACTGCTACCGAACACGTAGCCGCAACGTCCGGTGCCACCGGCCGCATTGCGCGCGTAATCGGCCCGGTTGTCGACGTCGAATTCCCGGCTGACGCAATCCCGTCCATCTACAACGCACTCACCACCGAGATTACTCTCAACGGTGAGACCAAGACCATCACGTTCGAGACCTCCCAGCACCTGGGCGACAACCTCGTTCGCGCCATCTCCCTGCAGGCGACTGACGGACTTGTCCGCGGTACGTCCGTGGTGGACAGCGGTGCCCCGATCTCCGTCCCCGTAGGCGACGGCGTCAAGGGCCACATCTTCAACGTCCTGGGCCAGCCCCTGGATGTTGCCGAATCGGAACTGCAGATCAGCGAACGCTGGCCCATCCACCGCAAGGCTCCGAGCTTCGCTTCCCTCGAAGGCTCCACCGAGATGCTGGAAACCGGCATCAAGGTCATCGACCTCCTCACCCCGTACATCAAGGGTGGAAAGATCGGCCTGTTCGGCGGCGCCGGCGTGGGCAAGACCGTTCTGATCCAGGAAATGATCACGCGTGTGGCCCGCAACTTCGGTGGTACCTCGGTATTCGCCGGTGTTGGCGAGCGTACCCGTGAAGGTAACGACCTCTGGGTTGAAATGGAAGAGGCAGGCGTCCTCAAGGACACCGCCCTTGTGTTCGGCCAGATGGACGAGCCGCCGGGAACGCGCCTGCGCGTCGCCCTGTCTGCGCTGACCATGGCGGAATACTTCCGCGATGTGCAGAACCAGGACGTGCTGCTCTTCATCGACAACATCTTCCGCTTCACGCAGGCAGGTTCCGAGGTTTCCACCCTCCTCGGCCGCATGCCTTCGGCTGTGGGCTACCAGCCCAACCTGGCAGACGAGATGGGCCTCCTCCAGGAGCGCATCACGTCCACCAAGGGCCACTCCATCACCTCGATGCAGGCCATCTACGTTCCCGCAGATGACTACACCGACCCGGCGCCGGCAACCACCTTCGCACACCTCGACGCGACCACGGAACTTTCCCGTGAAATCGCCTCCCGTGGTCTGTACCCGGCCGTTGACCCGCTGACGTCGACCTCCCGAATCCTGGACCCCCAGTACATCGGCAAGGACCACTACAACACGGCTGTCCGCGTGAAGCAGATCCTGCAGAAGAACAAGGAACTCCAGGACATCATCGCCATCCTCGGCGTTGACGAACTCTCCGAAGAGGACAAGATCGTCGTGTCGCGTGCACGCCGCATCCAGCAGTTCCTCTCGCAGAACACCTACACCGCCAAGCAGTTCACCGGCGTTGAAGGCTCCACGGTTTCCATCAAGGACACCGTTGAAGGCTTCTCGGCCATCTGCGACGGCGAACTCGACCACATCGCGGAGCAGGCGTTCTTCAACGTCGGCGGCCTCGATGACGTTGAGCGCCAGTGGGCCAAGATCCAGGAACAGACCAAGTAATATGGCTGAGCTTGAGGTTGAGATTGTCGCAGCGGACCACTTCGTGTGGTCCGGAGCGGCCAAGATGGTCAAGGCCCGCACCAGCGATGGTGAAATCGGAATCCTGCCCGGCCACTCGCCCCTGCTGGCGATCCTGGCCGAAGGTGAACTGGCCATCCAGCCGGTTTCCGGGGACCGTATTGCGGTAGATGTTGACGGCGGATTCTTCTCCGTCGACAACGACCGCGTGGTTATTGTTGCTGACAACGCCCACCTGGGCGGCTCGGCTACCGCTGGGATCCGCTAGCACCACCTTGATGGACGCTCCGAGTCTTCCGTTCATCGCCATGGCAATCGCTTTCGGATTGCTGATCTTTGCACTGTGCCTTCTGGGGGTGCGCCGCTTCAACCTGCGGCGTGCCCTCGGCACGGTGGACGCCTCCATCTGCATGGCTGGAAACAGCTGGCGGATGGGGGTTTGTCGTTATCAGGACAACGACCTTGAGTGGTTCAGGCTGCTCTCGTTGAGCGTCCGGCCCAAGCACAAGTTCAAGCGGCATTCCCTTGAACTCCTTGGCCGGCGCAAACCCACGGAGGCTGAGGCAGTCAAGGTCCAGCCCGACGTCGTGATTGTCGAACTCCGCTACGAAGGCCAGGACTTCCGGCTCGCCATGAAGTTCGACGCCTATACGGGACTGTCCTCCTGGCTGGAGGCCGGCCCGGTCATCGGCGTGGGGACCTGGCGCTAACCGGCGTGGACTGGCTTTTTGACGTCCGGCTCACCGACGGCCCGCTCTATTGGGCAATCCTGGTCCTCGGCCTGGCGGGCGCCGCCTACCTCCTGCTGCCTCCTCCGCACAGCGCGGGCAGGAGTTGGATCCTTCGGCTTATCACCGCCGCCGCTGCCGCTTTCGCCCTGGTGGTCACGGTTCACTGGGCCCTCATCAACGTCTTCTCCGTCTTCCCGGAAAACATTCCTGACGCTGTCCTGCTGTGGGTGGTCCCCGCCGTTGGTGCCGTGCTCCTGGTGCTGATGCGCCTGCCGCGGAGCAGTTGGCGGCGCCGGGGGACCGGGATCGCCGCGGCGCTGCTGGTGGTCGTCCTGTCGTCAGTCCAGATCAACGCCTACTTCGGGCTTAACCGGACCATCAGCGACCTGCTGGGCACCGCGTTGTCCCGTATCCCCACGCTGGAGCTGGCCCTTATGCGCCAGGCCGGCGGGTCCGACGGCGTCCCCCTCCAGGGCTGGAGCCCGCAGGGTGCGTTGCCGGCAGGGGGAGTCCTTCGCAGGTCAGCGATCCCGGGCACCGCTTCAGGAATGAACACCCGCGAAGCGTACATCTACCTGCCCCCCGCCTATTTCGTCCCCAACCGCCCCGCGCTTCCCGTGCTGGTCCTCATTGCCGGGCAGCCCGGTGGCCCTGCAGACTGGCTGACCGGCGGTTCGCTCCAGGGCCACATGGATTCTTTTGCCGCCTCCCATGGCGGGCTGGCGCCCGTGGTGGTGGTCCCGGACCCGAACGGCTCCCAATCCGCCAACACGATGTGCATGGACAGCCGGATAGCCCTCGCGGACACATACCTGTCCCAGGATGTGACCCGGTGGATCAGCGATACCCTCACCGTGGACAGCAACCCCAGCCGCTGGGCTGTTGGCGGATTCTCCTTCGGCGGCACCTGCGCGGTGCAGATGGCCACGAGGCATCCCGACCTGTTTCCCGCTGCGCTGGCCTTCTCGGCAGAGGCCGAACCCGCCATCGCCAAGGAACGGCAGAAGACCATCGAAGGATCCTTCCCCGGGGATCCGGAAGCGTTCAACCGGCAGACCCCGCTGGGCATCATGAAGCAGCAACGGTTTGACGGCAGCCTCCTGTACCTGACTGCCGGGCAGGATGACCCGGAGTTCGTTGCCTACCTGCGCACACTGGCGGCTGCGGCGAAGGACGCGGGTTTCGATGTCCGCGCTTACGAAGTGGAGCACACGGGCCATTCGTGGGACACGTCGTCGCGGCGTTTCGCGGATGCGCTGCAGCTCCTGGCCGACAGATGGGGGCTGCAGAAGTGAGCGCCGAGAGGCAGGTCCGGACCGCTGCCCTTGCATGGGACACCGTGGGGCGCCCGGCGCTGTTCCGTGCACTGGGCTCATTGAAGTCGGTGCCCTTCTCGCTGACGGTCCTTGCCCTGTTCCTGGGAGCCGGGGCGGTCACCGGCAGCTACCTGGCCGGACCGCCTGAACACTTGCTGGAGCTGGCCGGGGTCAGTGGCCCGGGGCTCCGTTCCGGCCACTGGTGGTCACTGTTCACCAGCCTCTTTTTCGCCACCAACCCCCTGGCGTACCTGGCAGCCTCCTTCATGATCATCGTTCTGCTGGGGCTTGCGGAGCGGAAACTGGGATGGCGTGCCGCCGCGGCACTGTTCTTTGGCGGACAGTTCGCAGCCGTCACGCTGTTCCTGCTGATTACCCAGCTGGCCGCATATGCCGGCGACGGGTGGCTGGACCGGATGGCGGACGACATCCTCATCGGACCCTACGGGCCGGTCCTTGCTGCCGGCATGGCCGGGAGCGCGCGGCTGCCGGTGCTGTGGCAGCGGCGGCTCCGGACAGCGGTGGTGTCCATTTCGCTCCTGCTGGTCCTGTACGTGGGGCATGCCGAAACCGTCATCGGTTTCCTAGGGGCACTCCTTGGCCTGCTGGTCGGGTGGTGGATCCAGGGTGACCAGGGCCAGCTGCACCGGCACCGCTCCACCGGCCGCGAAACCCGGAACCTGCTCGCCCTTACTGTGGCCGTTTTCGCTGTGGGCCCCATCCTTACGGGGATTGCGCGGGCGCCCACCGGACCGCTGGCGTTGCTGCGGGACGTGGTCCTCAATCCAATGCCTACGCTGGGGCAGTTGGCATTCAACTGCGGGGCAACCGTTGAAGCCTCGTGCCTGGAAGCGGGCCGGGCCGGGTTCGCTGGCCCCTTTGGCCTGGCGTTGGCCGTGGTTCCGGTGGTCCTGTTGCTGATCTGTGCCGACGGGATGCGCCGCGGCCGGAGGCTCGCGCTGAACATAGCCATCGCCATCCAGCTGGCCGTGACAGCGCTGGCGGCCGTGTACCTGGCGCTGTTCGCGTTGGTCCCGTCACGCCCGCAGGGCCCCCAGGCGGCACCCATGGGGTCGGCCTTCGCCCACGTGCTTCCGCTCGTCGTCGTGCCCCTGCTGCTGGCTGTGGTCCTCTGGCTCAACCGGCGGCAGTTCAGGGTGCAGACGATGCCTGCCGCCCGGCGGACGCTGGCTGTGGTGGTTGGCGGTTGCTGGGCCCTGCTGGCGGGCGGCTACGCCGCAGCCTGGTTCTGGTCGGACGGCCTGGCACGCGACGGCGGGCTGCTGGGCCTCTTCGCGGAACTGGCCCGGCAGTATGTCCCGGTTCCCATTCCGCAGCACTACCACCGCTTGTTTGCTGACCGGAACAGCGTGGAAGCTGTCCTCTTTGCCTACTCCGGGCCTGTTTTCTGGGTGGTCGCGCTTGCTGCAGTGTGGTGGGCGCTCATCGGCGGGCACTACGGCCACGATTCCGGCCGGCAGGACCGGTCGCGGGCCCGGGAACTGCTGCACCAGGGCGGTGGCCCGCTGTCATGGATGGCGCTGTGGGAACCCAATACCTACTGGTTCAGCCCCGACGGGCAGGGAGCCGTGGCCTACCAGCAGCACGGCAGCGTGGCGCTGACCCTGGGCGGTGCCTTCGGGCCCCGGCAGGCGCAGCAGGCAGCCACCGAGGGATTCCTGGCGCACTGCCGCAGCCACGCACTCATTCCCGCGCTGTACTCCTGTAACGATTCCGTGTGGCCTGCGCTGCGGGAACGCGGCTTTGCCAGGGTGGCCGTGGCGCAGGAAACCCGGCTGGCCATCCGCGAACTCGAGTTCAAGGGGAAGGAATGGCAAAACGTCCGGACCGCGCTGAACCGGGCGGCGAAGCTCGGCGTCGAGGCGGTCTGGGGCCCCTATCATGCACTGCCGGCGTCGCTGCGCTCCCGCCTGAACGAGGTGTCGGAGGAATGGGCGGCCAACAAATCCGTTCCTGAAATGGGATTCACCCTTGGCGGGGTGGACGAACTCGACGACGAGGAAGTGCTGTGCTGCCTCGCGGTGGACGGCAACGGAACGGTCCACGGGGTGACCAGCTGGCTTCCGGTGTACGACGGCGGGCGGCTGGTCAGCAGGACGCTTGACGTGATGCGTCGCGGTGCCGAAGGGTTTCCTGGCGTTATGGAGTTCCTGATTGCCTCCGCGGTGCTCGAGCTGCGCGACTCCGTGGAGGTCATCTCACTGTCCGGCTCTCCGCTTGCCAGCCGCCCCCAGGAGGCCCAGGAGGCCCGTGCGAAGGAGCAGGCCCAGGCCAAGGACAACATCCAGGCCGACAGCCAGCAGCATGCGCCGGCCGGGGAGGAAAGCCGTGCGGCAGGGGATGGTGCCCAGAACCTGGTCCGCATCCTGGACCTGGTGGGGCATGCCCTGGAACCGGTGTACGGCTTCCGTTCCCTGGCCGCCTTCAAATCGCGGTTCAAGCCCGAGTACCGGGCGCTGTACCTCTACTACCAGGACCCGCTGCACCTTCCCGCAATCGGCCGGGCCCTGACCCGGGCGTACCTGCCGGGGCTTTCCCTGCCGCAGGGCGCCCGCCTGGTGCGCAAATTGGTCAAGTAGGGAAATCCAAAGCGTGGGAAAAGGCCGTCAAGCCGGTGATGGCACACCCCGCAACGGGGCTTAACAACAAATGGTCCCCGGCAGAATTGCCGGGGATCATTTGTTTCGCTGAGAGCCGCGGACGGCTCAAAGGCGGGGGACTAGACCAGCGTTACGCCGGTAGCCTGGGGGCCCTTGGCGCCCTGGCCGATCTCGAACTGAACGCGCTGGTTCTCGTCGAGGGTCTTGAAGCCACCGGTCTGGATTTCCGAGTAGTGAACGAAGACATCACCGTCGGAGTCATCAGGGGTAATGAAGCCGAAGCCCTTTTCAGCGTTGAACCACTTGACGGTTCCCTGTGCCATTTATTTCTCCTCATTGTGGAACTTTTTAAGATCGGCACACCTCGTGCCGGCCTTGGTCACTCCGCGAGAAGAATCCTGAATTACCCGCCCGAATTACGGACCGGTGTTGCAGGAGCTTCGCGCTCGCAACATGTCTTGCGAGCATGAAAAACACCTACACAAAGACTGAGACAAGAATTTCATGCCCGTTCCCGCAGGTCAACGGTTTGGACGTCGAAAGAAACAAAATTTAGGTAAAGACCGGGTTAAATGCCTCGTCAGTGGCGAATTCGGTAAAAGGCCCGAGGGATAGGTACTTCTAGAAGAGCCGGGATTCGCTGTCGTCAACGCCGCGCATCGCGTCATAATCCAAGGTGACGCAGTCAATCCCGCGGTCGTTGGCCAGCACCTTGGCCTGCGGCTTGATTTGCTGGGCTGCAAAGATCCCGCGGACGGGGGCCAGGAGCGGATCGCGGTTCAGAAGCTCGAGGTAGCGGGTCAGCTGCTCCACGCCGTCAATGTCGCCACGGCGCTTGAGTTCGATGGCCACGGTGGCTCCGTCAGCGTCGCGTGCCAGGATGTCCACCGGACCGATGGCCGTGAAGTACTCGCGGCGGATCAGCGAGTACCCGGTGCCCAGTGTTTCGATCTGTTCGGCCAGGAGCCGCTGGAGGTCTGCCTCCACGCCGTCCTTGATCAGTCCGGGATCAACCCCCAGATCGTGCGATGAGTCGCTGAGCTTTTCGTGGATGTTGATGATCAGCCGGTCATCGGTCTTGGCTGACTGGACGGTCCACTGCTCAACGACGCCCAGTTCGAGGTCCACGTCCTCCGGCGAGGAAACCCGGAGGGTGGCCGGCGGACTCATCCAGTTGAGCGGCTTGTAGGAGCCGCCGTCCGAATGGACGAGCACAGAACCGTCCGCCTTTACCAGCAGGAGCCTGGTGGCGAGGGGGAGGTGGGCTTTGAGCCGGCCAACATAATCAACGGAGCATCGGGCTATGACAAGTCGCACGCCGTACAGACTACCGTCTGCCGCTGCCCGGGCTGATCCCGACGGCGGCGCTGCCGGCAATCGGGGACGCGCGGCGACGGCGGGTGGCTGGGGCAGAATGGATGCATGCCGCGTTCCAACCGTCCCCGCCGTCCTGTCTCCGGCAAGGGTGCCGCTTCCGGCCGGATCGGTGGCAGGAAGGGCGGCGGCGAGGTGCCTGAACTTGACCTGGAACGGGCGCGGGCAGGCATCGCCCGGCGGGAGAGCGCGCCGGACGGTGAGTGGATGGTCCGCACCATGACCGCCAAAAACGCCGAGAAGACCTACATCTGCCCGGAATGCTCCACCGCGGTGCTGCCCGGCGTCGCGCATTTGGTGGTCTGGAAGGACGACCATCTCTTCGGGGCGGCAGCCGGCCTGGCGGAGCGGCGCCACTGGCACACCAACTGCTGGATGTCGCGCAGTTACCGCTACCGCTAAGTACCGCGAGCGGCCGCACCCCTGCTGTCGCTAAGCTGGCATGCATGACTTTTGATCCGGCGTCGTACGAATTCAGCTCCTCCGGCACCCCTGTTCCCATCCGGGCCTCCACGGTCCTGCCCGCGCGGCGCGAAAACGTGCAGCTGCAGACGGACGACGGACATACCCTGATTGGGGAACTGGCGCTGCCCGAATCGGGGCCGGTCCATGCCACGCTGATCACCCTTCATCCGCTGCCCACCCACGGCGGATTCATGGACTCGCATGTCTACCGCAAGGCTTCCTACCGTTTGCCGGCCCTGGCAGGCATTGCCGTGCTGCGGTTCAATACCCGCGGGACCGCCTCTCCGCACGGGACAAGCACCGGCACGTTCGAGGAGGGCATCGGCGAAAAGTACGACGTCGAGGCCGCCGTCCGCTTCGCCGTCGGGCGGGGCCTGCCCAACAGGTGGCTGGTGGGCTGGTCCTTCGGCACGGAACTGGCCCTGATGTACGGGGCAGTGGAACCGGTTGCGTCGCAGGTGGAAGGCGCGGTCCTCCTGTCACCGCCGCTGCACCGCGCTACGGACAAGCACCTGCAGCAGTGGGCTGAATCGGGCAAGCCCCTCACGGTCCTGGTGCCGGAGCACGACGACTTCCTGCAGCCTGCCGAGGCGGCGGAACGGTTCAGCCTGGTGCCCCAGGCGCGCGTGGTGGGCGTGGCAGGAGCCAAGCACCTGTGGGTGGGGGAGAAGTACGCTTCCCGGGTCCTGAACGAGATCGTCGATGAGGTCACCGAGGCAGGCTCCGGCGCTGCCGGGCTGCCGCAGGAGTGGGACGGGCCCGCCGCCACCGCGTCCGCCTAGGCGGACGGGCCGCTAGTGCTGGTCCTGCCTGACGATGTAGATCTCCCGGATCAGCAGCAGGACGGCGGCTGCCGTGGGAATGGCGATCAGGGCGCCCAGGACGCCCAGCAGGCTGCCGCCGGCGATGACGGAAATGACGGCAACGGCACCGGGCACTGCCACGGCCTTCTGCATGATGCGCGGGGAGATGAAGTAGGCCTCGAACTGCAGGTACGCGAAGTAGCAGATGCCGTAGATTGCGGCGGTCTGCCAGCCCTCCGTCAGTGAGACGAGCAGCACCACAATGCCTGCGATCATGCCGCCCACCAGGGGGATGAACGCGAGGAGGGCAACGACGAAGGCGAGCAGCAGGGCGAACGGGATGCCTACGATGGACATCACGATGAAGGCGAACGTGGCGTTGAGCAGTGCCACGCAGGCCTGTCCAATCACGTAGTTGCCCACTGAACGGGTGATTTCCTCGGACAGGGCCTCCACCCGGTTTCGGCGGGAGCGCGGGGCCAGCCGGTATCCCCATTTCTTCATGGCAGGCAGCGCGGCCAGGAAGTACAGGCTCAGGACCAGCACAATCAGGGTGCCGAACAGGCCGTTGGCAACTGTGGATCCAAAGCCCACCACGCCGCCGAAGATCCCGCCCACGGCGGCGGGGTCGTTGACGAACTTGTCCAGTTCTTCGGACACGCGGTCCCGCACCCCGAACTGGTCATCAAGGCTGCGGAAAAACTCGGAGTCGATGAAGTCCCGGATCCAGACCGGTGCCTGCTCCACAATTTCCGTTACCTGCTCCACGATGGTGGGGATCAGGGTGGCGAAAAAGCCGACGACGGCGCTGATCAGCACGGTGACCGAGACCAGGATGCCGGCCGGGCGGGGGATTTTGCGGTTCTCCAGCCAGCCCACCACCGGTTCCAGGCCGAGGGCGATGAACAGCGCCGCCACGATCCACAGCAGCAGCTGCGTGGTGTTGGAGCCGATCCAGTACACGAGCAGGGCAAGCCCCACGCCCACCGTTCCCATGAACCCGAGGTACAGGGGGTGCTGCGGCGACATCCGGGGGCCCGGGCGGCCGAACTGCGGCCGCACCTCGCTGTCAAGGTCAGCTTCATCCTCGCCGGCCTGGTGCTCCTGGACGTACTCGGGCGGCATTTCGAACCGGAGCCTCGGCTGCGCACCCGGCAGCGGCTGGCGAAGCCGCCGGGCCACCAGGCCAAGGGCGGACGCCGCGGAGCCTTTCCGCCGCAGAGCTTCGGGTCCCGGGGGGACGGCAGCCGGAGGCTCCTGGCTTCGAGGATTCCCGTCTGCCGCGGAGGACTCGTCCGTCTTGTCAGTCACTGGTTTTTCGGGCCTGTTCCGTGCGTGGCACCGCGTCGGCGGGCCGGTGTGATGATCATCGCAAACACTATCAGCCGCCCTGTCAATAGCCGCGGAGGAGCCACCGCCCGGGCCTGCTGCGGGCGGCTCACGGGCCGTCCATCCGGGGCCGTGGTAACAAAACGGTTACTATTGAAGGTAAACCCCCGCTGATGATAGGTGTTCCCTTGCGTTTAAAGACTGCAGTCGCACTCGTGCTGCTCGGCCTCCTGACACTTTTGGCCGGCATCGGCCAGAGAACCATCTGGGCCCCCTCCGAGACCTTCACGGCGTCCGCGCCGGCCGATGCCGCGGAGGCGCCGCTGACCGTCATTGACCAGAATCTGCGCACCCTTCACGGCGGCACCGTCAAGATCACCATCGAAGGTGACGGGAACTTCATGCTCGCCGCCGGCCGTCCCGATGACGTGGACGCGTGGGTGGGCCAGGCAGCCCACAACACCATCAGCGGCGTTTCCGAGGACGGCAAGTCGCTGCAGGTTGAGCATGCCGACGGCGAAGCCACGGCACCCAACCCGGCCGGCTCAGATCTCTGGGTTTCCACCGAGAACGCCAGCGGCGAACTGGAGTACTCCTGGACCCCTCCGGCTGACGGCGACTGGACCCTCCTGCTCGCGTCCGACGGCACCAAGGCTGCTCCCGCCTCCGTGTCCATGACGTTCCCGAACGACACCTCCACTCCCTGGGCCATCCCGCTGATCGTCCTGGGCTCCCTGCTGATCCTCGGCGGCATTGCGCTGGCACTGCTCTCGGCCCGCAAGCCCAACGGTGAAGGCGGAGGCGACGGCGCGGGCAGCGGCTTCGCCCAGCGTGCCCGTGCCAAGAGCGAGGCCCGGACGGCGTCGCGCGCCAGCATGGTGGCCGCCGGTATCACCGCAGCTGTCCTGGCGGGTACCGGTACTGCCGCGAACGCCGCGACACCCGCCCCCGAGCCCTCCGGCTCCTCATCGTCCGCCGCGCAGGAAGAGGCTGCGTCCCCGGTCCTGCTGGACGCCCAGTTCCGGCGCATCCTGGAACAGGTTTCCAGCGCTGCCGACGCCGGCGATGCGGCCAAGGATGCTGCACAGCTCAGCGAGCGCGTGGCCGGCACGGAACTGGAGGTCCGCACCCAGAACTACAAGATCCGCTCGCAGGTGGGTTCCTACGAGGCCCGGATGCCGGTACGGTCCACCAAGCTGCTCACCACGGTTGTCACCAGTGACCGCGACTGGCCCCGCTCGGTGCTGGCCGTCACGCAGGGCGACGGCAACGTGGTCCCGCAGCTGCTGACCCTGGTCCAGCAGTCCCCCCGCGAGAACTACAAGCTGATGGAAACCACTCCGCTGCAGCCCGGCACCACCTTCCCCACGATCAGCCGCACGGGAACCGACACCCTGGCAGCCGGGGACAAGACGGGGCTCCTGTACAGCGGCGAAGAAGCCCTTTCCGGGCTGGCAGACCGCCTGACCACCCCAGACTCCGCCTTCAAGGACAAGCTGGTGGAAGGCGAGTCCTCGCCGTACATCGCTGACACGCTGTCCTACCAGGCTGAAGTGGTCAAGGCCGGCGAGAACGGCAACTTCTCCTTCACCCACAAGGTGGCTCCGGAAAGCACGGTTGTCTTCCGGACCGAAGACGGCGGCGCGCTGGTCCTGGGCCGGATCAACTTCAGCTTCGAAGGGACGCCCAAGGCGGCCGGCGACAAACTGACCATCGGGGACGACGCCGCAGCCCTTGCCGGCGGCAAGGAAACCACCACCGGAATGGTGCTCAGCTTCGCCGAATCCATGGCCGTGTATGTTCCGCCGGCAGGATCGACCGATCCCATGAAGCTCGTCGCGGCAACCCGCGGCCTGGTGGGGGCCAGCTTCAAGTAACCCGACTACCGCAGTACTTCCGGCAGCGGCCGGAGTGGCTAAAGTGGAAAGCATGAGTTCGCCAGCTTCCCGCCCTGTCCCTCCAGCCGCTGCCAGCCTGCTTAACCTGCGTGGCGCCGTCGACCTTTCCACCTTGAAACAGCGCCCTGCAGCGCCGGCCGCAACCGGAGTACCTGCCGGGACAGGCGCGCCGGCCGGGAACGGGCCGGAGGGGGCGCAGGCCGGCGGGCCCGAGCTGAGGGTCGACGTCACCGAAGCCAACTTCCAGCAGCTCGTGGAACTGTCCGCGCAGGTGCCCGTGGTCTTTGCACTGTGGGCCCCGTACTCGCCGGAATCCACCGGCATGCTGGAAACCCTGGACCGCGTGGTGGCAAGCTACGGCGGCCGGCTGGTCCTCGGGGCCGCAGACATCGACGCCTTCCCGCAACTGGCCCAGGCGTTCCAGGTGCAGGCCGTTCCCACCGCCGTCGCGGTCCTGAAGGGACAGCCTGTGCCGCTCTTCCAGGGCAGTGCCGACGAGCAGCAGGTGCGCAGCCTCTTCGACGAACTGTTGAAGGTGGCTGCCGCAAACGGCGTGACCGGCAGCCTGAACGCAGGTGCCGCCGGGGAACCGGAGCCCGCACCGCTGCCGCCCCTGCACCAGGCCGCCTTCGATGCCATCGAGGCCGGCGACTACGAGGCTGCCGCCGGTTTTTACCGGCAGGCGCTGAACGAGATGCCGTCGGACCATGACGCCAAGGCCGGGCTTGCCCAGGTTGAGCTCATGGCGAGGCTGCAGCCCCTGTCCGCCCAGGACAGTGAAGCGCTCCGTACGCTGGCCGCCAACGAGCCGGACAACGTGGAGGCCCAGCTGGGCGTTGCCGACCTGGACGTGGCAGGCGGGCACGTGGAGGACGCGCTGAACCGCCTGGTGGCGTTCATCGGGAGGAACTTCGGCCCTGAACGCGAGACCGCGCGGGTCCGGCTCCTGGAACTCTTCGACGTGGTGGGGGCATCGGACGAACGCGTCGGCAAGGCGCGGCAGGCCCTCGCGAGGGTCCTCTTCTAGTGCCGGCGCTTTTCGAGCCGCTGAAGCTGCGCTCACTCGAGCTTCAGCACCGCGGCTGGGTGTCGCCCATGTGCCAGTACAGCTGCGACCCCGACGCCGCCCCCGGCGTGCCCAACGACTGGCACCTGATGCACCTGGGTTCCTTTGCCGCCGGCGGTGCGGCGCTGATCCTCGCCGAGGCGTCCGCCGTGAGTCCCGAAGGCCGCATCAGCCCACGCGACGCCGGCCTGTACAACGACGCCCAGGCGGAAGCGTGGCAGCGGATCACCACGTTCGTGCACCGGCACGGAGCGGCAGGCGCCAAAATCGGAGCTCAGCTGGCGCATGCCGGCCGTAAGGCATCCACGTGGTGGCCCTTCTCCGGCAAGCACGGCAGCGTCCCCGTATCCGACGGCGGCTGGACCACTGTGGGGCCGTCGCCGCTGGCGTTTGAGGGGTATGCCGCTCCCGCCGCCATGACGGCGGAACAGATCCAGGAAGTGATCTCCGACTTCGCCACGGCGGCCGTGCGCGCCGTTGAGGCGGGCTTTGACACGGTGGAGATCCACGGTGCCCATGGTTACCTGCTGCACCAGTTCCAAAGCCCGCTGGCCAACCTGCGGGACGATGAATGGGGCGGTGACGAAACCGGCCGCAACCGCCTGATGCTGGCCGTCGTCGATGCCGTGCGGGCGGTCATCCCGGACTCGATGCCGCTGCTGCTGAGGATCTCCGCCACCGACTGGGCAGAGGGCGGCATCGACCTGCCGGCATCGGTCCGCCTTGCCCGCCAAGCTGCCGCGCGGGGCGTGGACCTGATCGACGTTTCCAGCGGGGGAGCGGTGGCCCACCAAAGCATTACACCCCGGCCGGGGTACCAGACAGGGTTCTCCGCCGCCATCCGGGAGGAAGCGGGTATTCCCACCGGAACGGTTGGCCTGCTGACGTCGGCAGGCCAGGCCGAGCACGCTATCGCCACGGGCCAGGCCGATGCGGTCCTCATCGCCCGGGCAGCGCTCCGGGACCCGCACTGGTGGCTGCGTGCGGCCTTCGAGCTGGGCCATGACATTCCGTGGGCCCCGCAGTACGAGCGGGCCCTGCCGAGGCGCACGTTCTAGTTGGTGCGTGGATGATGACGGACCGGCAGCCTGACGGGGCGCAAGCCCCTGGCGACCCGGCAGGGCAGAAACTCGAAGCCGCGATCCTGGAGCTCCTGGCGGCCAGGGCGGCGTCGTCCACCATCTGCCCGTCGGACGCAGCACGTGCCGTGGGCGACGAAAACTGGCGCGACCTCATGGAGCCTGCCCGGCGGGCCGCGCGCCGGCTGGTTGACGCAGGCGAGGTGCAGATCACCCAGGGCGGCTCGGTGGTTGATCCCTCCACCGTTAAAGGCCCCATCCGGATCCGGAAAGTGCGGTAGCAGCGGGCGCGCTTCGGAGGCATCAGCAACGGATCCCTTCGTACGCCTTTTTTGCTACTCCTGCGGGAGGACCCCCGGACCGGATGGTGAGGGCTAGTCTGGCTTCATGAGCGCTCCGATACCTGACCCGGCACCGCAACCAGGGCCCGTGGCGGCCCTGTCCATCCGGGGCCTTGCCAAACGGTTTGGCGAAAAAATCGCGGTGGACGGCTTCAGCCTGGATGTTCCGGCCGGCTCCTTCTTCGGCATCGTGGGACCAAACGGTGCCGGCAAGACCACCACGCTGTCCATGGCCACCGGGCTCCTGCGTCCTGACTTCGGCACGGCGGTGGTGCACGGCGTGGACGTCTGGACGCGGCCCCTGGAAGCCAAGAAGCTCATGGGCATCCTGCCCGACGGCGTCAGGCTGTTCGACCGGCTGACGGGCGAGCAGCTGATCACCTATGCCGGCCTCCTGCGGGGCATGCAGAAGGACGTCGTGGCATCCCGGGTGGGCGAGCTGCTGGCCGCCATGGACCTGTCGCAGGACGCCGGAACGCTGGTGGTGGACTATTCAGCCGGCATGACCAAAAAAATCGCTCTCGCCTCCGCCTTGATCCACGCCCCGCGCCTGCTGGTCCTCGACGAGCCCTTCGAAGCCGTGGATCCCGTGTCCGCAGCCAACATCCGCTCCATCCTGGACAGCTACGTGGCGTCCGGCGGCACCGTAATCGTGTCCAGCCACGTGATGGACCTGGTCCAGCGGATGTGCGACCACGTGGCCGTGGTGGCAGGCGGCCGGCTGCTGGCTGCCGGCACCGTGGATGAAGTCCGCGGCGGCGCATCCCTCGAAGACCGGTTCGTCCAGCTGGTGGGCGGCCGCAGCCACACGGAAGGGCTGGAATGGTTGCGCACCTTCTGAGGCTGAAGCTGACCCTGCTGCGCAACGGCCTCCGCCGCAGCCCGTGGCAGCTGGTCGGCATGGCTTTTGCGGGACTCTATGCGCTGGGCATTATCGCAACGCTGGTGGTGGCCCTGGTCCTGCTGCGCACGGCCGACCCCGAACTCGCACAGACCGCCGTGGTCCTCGGCGGGTCAGCCGCTGTCCTTGGCTGGGGAATCATCCCGGTGGTGGCTTCCGCCACCGACATGACCCTTGACCCGGCCCGCTTCACCACCTTCGCCATACCCATGAAGCAGATGCTGGCGGGGCTTGCCCTGGGCGGGCTGATCGGCATTCCGGGTTTGGCCACGGCACTGGTGGCGCTGTCCACGGTGGTGACCTGGTTCCGGGGTGTGCTGCCCGCGCTCGCCGCCCTGCTGGGAGCTGCGCTCGGCGTCCTCACCTGCGTTGTGCTCGCCAAAGTGGTGACCACGGCCACCGCCAGCCTTGCCGCTTCCCGGCGGTTCAAGGACGTCAGTGCCATCGCGTTTATGGTGCCACTGGTCCTGATGGGGCCCATCGTGGCGGGAGTGGGCCAGGGAATCTCGGCGTCCACAGGATTCCTGCCGGAATTCGCACAGACATTGTCCTGGACTCCGCTGGGCGCGCCGTGGTCCCTGGCCGGTGATGTCCATGCCGGCCAGTTTGGTCCGGCGGCACTGAAGCTCCTGGTCTCCGTTGCCGCGCTCGCTGCCCTGGCATGGTGCTGGAAGCTCCTGCTGGAACGTGCCCTCGTCACGCCGCCCTCTGCCGGCAGCGGCAAGCGCAAGGGCGGCAAACTGGGGCTCCTGGGACTCCTGCCGGCGGTACCGGCCGGCGCGGTGATGGCACGGTCGCTGACCTACTGGTTCCGCGACCCGCGCTACTCCGGGTCCCTGGTGGTCATCCCGCTGCTGCCCGTGGTGCTGGGATTCCAGGGGGCCCAGACGGGTGACTACTCCAGCCTTGCTGTCCTTGCCCCCCTGTCCGCCTTCATCCTCGCCTGGTCCATCTCTGCCGACGTCTCCTATGACAACACCGCCTTCGCCCTGCACGTCGCAACGGGCGTCCGGGGAGTGGCGGACCGGCTGGGCCGCGCACTTGCCTGCCTGGCGTTCGCCCTCCCCGTGGTGCTCGTGTTCGCCGTGGGCCATTCGGCATTCACCGATGACTGGTCCGGGCTGCCGGGCCAGCTCGGGCTGAGCCTGGGGATCCTTTTTACGGGCCTGGGGCTGGCCTCCGTCGTGTCGGCGCGCTATACCGTGGCCGTTCCGCTGCCCGGGGACAGCCCCTTCAAGAAGCCGCCCGGCAACGTGGGGCAGACACTGGCTGTGCAGTTCGGCGGAATGCTGGTCCTGCTGGTCCTGGTGCTGCCCGAGGCCGCACTGCTGATCGCACAGCTCGTGACGGGAAACAGCGTCTTCGGCTGGATCAACCTCGCGGTGGGAAGCGTCCTGGGCCTTGTCCTGTTTGTGGTGGGCGTGCGGCTGGGCGGAAAATGGCTTGACGCGCGCGGCCCGGAGCTTTTGGCCCAGGTGGCCGTCAACCGCTGACGTAAACCGTCACGGCAGGGGAGGGAACAGCATGGAAATCGTCATCCTGGGCAGCAGCAAGCAGATTGGAAAGCTGGCGGCGGACGCCATCGAGGACCTGGTCCGGCATAAGCCCAACGCCGTGCTGGGCCTCGCCACGGGTTCCTCGCCGCTGCCGGTCTACGACGAGCTGGCCGACCGGCACGAGGGCGGCCTGGACTTCAGCCAGGCCTCCGCGTTCACCCTCGACGAATACGTGGGCCTGCCCGCCGGTCACCCCGAGTCCTACCGGGAGGTGATCCGGCGCGAATTCACCAACCGGGTCAACATCGCTCCGGAGAACGTCCACGGACCTGACGGGACGGCGCAGGACATCCCCGCCGCGTGCCAGGCCTATGAGGAAGCCATCGCGGCCGCCGGCGGCGTTGACCTGCAGCTCCTGGGCGTGGGTACCGACGGACACCTCGCCTTCAACGAGCCCGGGTCCTCCTTTGCCTCCCGCACCCGGATCAAGAGCCTGATCGAACAGACACGCCGTGACAACGCCCGGTTCTTCAACAGCCTGGCCGAGGTCCCGCACCATGTCCTCACTCAGGGGCTGGGAACCATTATGGAGGCACGGCATGTGATCCTGCTCGCCACCGGCGCCCAGAAGGCCCAGGCTGTACGCGACTTCGTCGAGGGCCCGGTCTCGGCCATTTGCCCGGCATCGGTGCTGCAGTTCCATCCCCACGCCACCGTCCTGCTGGACGAAGCGGCGGCCTCCGCGCTGAAGCTTGCCGATTTCTACCGGCACACCTATGACAACAAGCCCGCCTGGCAAGGCCTGTAGCGCCCCAAATTCCTGACTGGAGCAGGGCTGCAACGCCCGACGGCGGGAGGTTCCGGACGGCGCCACGGCGGCGCCGCCGTCGAACGCCTGTTCCCCGGAACGGCTAAGATGGTTGGCATGACTAGCATGACGGACCCTCTCGAAAACGACCCGATGCGCGAGCTTTCCGGGGCTGGAACGTCCACAGCCACCATCGAGCGCGAGGAACTGCGCCAGGAGGTGGAGCCGGGCGACCGGGAGCGCTTTGCGCATTATGTGCGCAAGGAAAAGATCATGGAGTCCGCGCTGACCGGTGAACCCGTCATCGCCCTGTGCGGCAAGGTCTGGACGCCGGGCCGGGATCCGAAGAAGTTCCCGGTGTGCCCGATGTGCAAAGAGGTCTACGACGGCCTCCGCCCGGGCAACGACGGCGGCAAGGGTCCCGGAGGGGACTCAGGCAACAACAAGTAGTGACGGAAACACTCTTTGGCGGCCCCACCCTGCCTCCGGCTTATCCGGAACGTGCAGCCTGGGGAACCGCTCCGAAACTCCGTGCCTGGCAGCAGGAAGCACTCGACCTCTACTTGCGGAACAACCCCCGGGATTTCCTGGCGGTAGCCACCCCCGGCGCCGGTAAGACCACCTTCGCACTGCGGGTGGCGTCGACGCTCATCGAGTCCGGCGCCGTCAACAGGGTGACCATCGTGGCGCCCACGGACCACCTCAAGAGGCAGTGGGCGGACGCGGCGGCCCGGGTGGGCATCGCCATCGACCCCAACTTCAAGAACTCCGACGGCCAGCACGGCCGCGGCTTCATCGGGGTTGCCGTCACGTACGCCCAGGTGGCCAGCAAGCCCCTGCTGCACCGGGCCAAGACCGAAGCTGCGCGCACGTTGGTGATCCTGGACGAGATCCACCACGGCGGTGAGGCGCTGTCCTGGGGCGACGGCCTGCGCGAGGCCTTCGACCCTGCGGTGCGCCGGCTGTCCCTGACGGGTACCCCGTTCCGTTCGGACACCTCGCCCATCCCGTTCGTGGAATACGCCGAGGACCGGGATGGCATCCGCCGCTCAAAGGCTGACTACACGTACGGCTACGGGAACGCGCTGCGGGACCACGTGGTCCGGCCCGTGATGTTCATGGCTTACTCCGGACAGATGCGCTGGCGCACCAGCGCCGGCGAGGAGATGGCAGCGTCGCTGGGCGAGGCCGCGGTGACCAAGGACATCACCTCCCACGCGTGGCGGACGGCATTGAACCCTGCCGGCGAGTGGATTCCGGCCGTCCTGGCCGGGGCCGACAAGCGCCTCAGTGAGGTGCGCCGCACCGTTCCCGACGCCGGTGGCCTGGTTATTGCCACGGACCACGAGGATGCGCGTGCCTACGCAGGGCAGCTGAAGAAGATCACGGGCCAGTCGCCCACGGTGATCCTCTCCGATGACGCCAAGGCCTCGAGCAAGATCGAGGAGTTTTCAGCGGGGGAAACACGCTGGATGGTGGCCGTCCGCATGGTGTCCGAAGGCGTGGACGTCCCGCGGCTGTCCGTCGGGGTCTATGCCACCTCGACGTCCACGCCGCTGTTCTTCGCCCAGGCCGTGGGCCGCTTTGTGCGTGCCCGCAAAAGGGGCGAGACGGCGTCGGTCTTCCTGCCGTCCGTCCCGCAGCTGATGGCGCTGGCCAACTCCATGGAAGCGGAGCGGGACCATGCCCTGGACCGCCCCGAGAAGGAGGACGGCGACGGCCTGTTCAACCCGGAAGACTCGCTGATGGCGGAGGCCAACCGCGAGGACAAGGCCTCCGACAGCCTCACCAAGGGCAAGTTCGAGGCACTGGACTCGCAGGCGTCGTTTGACCGGGTGCTTTTCGACGGCGGCGAGTTCGGCACCGGCGGCGAGGTGGGGTCCGACGACGAGATGGACTTCCTGGGCATCCCCGGCCTGCTCGATGCAGAGCAGGTGGGCACGCTCCTGCGCCAGCGGCAGCACGAGCAGCTGAACCGGAAGAACCGGAAGGCGCCCGCGGCGGCCGCGGAAAGCCAGGCCCCGGCTGTCCCCGACCACCGGATGCTGATGGACCTGAGGAACGAGCTGGCCAAGAACGTGGCGGCCTGGTCCGCCCGGACGGGTACGCCGCACGGCGTGGTCCATACCAAACTGCGCACCGTGTGCGGCGGTCCGCCCGTGGCGCAGGCCAACGAGGAGCAGCTGCAGTCGCGTTTGCGGAAGCTCCAGGACTGGTTCATCGGCCGGAAATA
>NZ_JARHXQ010000330.1:0-26006 GCF_029222765.1 Arthrobacter sp. Cr_A7
TCGCAGGACATTCCGGTTTCTTGATCTCGGGGGTGCGGCGCGGGACAGCCGGACGGCCGTCCCGCGCAGGTGTTGCTGTTACTCCTTGAAGAACTGCAGGTAGGCCTCTGCGAGAGCTTCTGGATCCTCTTCTGCCAATTGGTGGCCCCAAGGCAGGATGACGCCCCGCACATCCTCGGCTACTTCGCGCATCTGCCGCTCATTGTCGGCGCCGATGAAGTACTCACTTCCTACGGCCAGGACCGGCATGGTGAGTTTGGTCTTGGCCGCTTCATGGTTCTGCTCGGCGTCCTCAAGGGTGGCCCGGTAGATGGCGAACATGCTCCGTAGGCCGCCGGGGGAGGAGTAGCAGCGGACGTATTCGTCCAGAGCGTCGGGAGTGATCGCCTGGGGATTGTGCGTCTCGTGCTTGATGAAGTAGTTGAAGTACTCCCGCTCCTTACCGGTGATCAGCAGCTCCGGGAAGTCCGGCACGTTGTAGAAATTGATGTGCCACAGCCAGACGTAAGTGCTGACGTTCTCCTTGGTCAGGAATGAGTAGTCTTCGAGTCCGAAACCGGGGAGGATCATCTCCTGGTAGACAAGTTTCTTCACCCGCTCGGGGTACTGGGCAGCGACCTGGTAAGCCGTAGAGGCTCCCCAGTCTTCTCCGACCAAGTAAAAGGTCTCGTAGCCCAGGTGCGTGGCCAGCTGGGCAATGTCCTCGGCCATGTTCTTCATGTCGAAGCCGCCCTGTGGGTGCTCTGAATCGCCCAGGCCTCGGAGATCCGGTGCAATGACGGTGTAGTACGGGGTCAGCAGCGGGATGACCCGGCGCCAGTGGTAGGAGGTCTTCGGCACGCCGTGCAGCAGGAAGAGGGGCTCACCTTCGCCGGCGATGGAGTAGTGGAGCCTCACTCCGTTGACGAAAGCGCGTCCGTGCTTGGCAGGCACTCCGTTGTGGTCCTGAATGATATCCATGATTTGCAGCTCCTTGTTCGAGTTGGTACTTATTCGGTTGGTACTTCTGGGTTTGGGGCGTGAGGGGTTACGCGCAGCCCTCGCTTGATTTGCAGGCCTCGGTCAGCTGGCTTGGCGGGTCCTGGTGATAGACCTGCTTCCAGGCGTCCAGGAGGTTGTTCTGCAGAACCGGTACCGCAGGGAAAGCAAGCCAGTTGGGCGCGGTGCCACCCAGGAGGACTTTGACTGCCATGTCAGCTTCAGCCAGGCCCTGGTCGTAAGGGACCTGGGCGCTGAGGGCCTTGATGTTCCCGCCGGTAGCCAGGTCGGCCGCCACGTCAGAGGCGATGTTGACCGCCGTGATCGGCATCGTCTTGCCCTGAGACCGAAGCGCCTGGTCAATGCCCACAGCCGGGACTTCCCATTCGGTGAACATCCCTTGTACGTCGGGGTTCGCCGTAAGGAAATTGCCCGCGTCCTTGCCGGAGTTAGCCGGATCGAGGAACTCGGCGACTTTGATTTTGATGTCGGGGCGGTTTTGTTTCATCCAGTCGACGAAGCCCTTCATACGTTCCTTCGTCACGAAGAAGTCGACGCCGAAGTCGAGCACGCCGACGGTACCGCCCTCGGGAATGTACTTGGCCAGCGCTTCAGCGCAGACGGCGCCGTTGCCTTGGTTGTCGGACGAGACCATGCCCTGGTAGTCCGCCGGGTACTTGAGCCCGGATGGCACGTTGTCCATCATGATGAGCTTTATGCCGGCAGCGCCGATCTTCCGGTATGCCTCGGCTGTTGCGGTGTCGTCCACCGGGATACTGATGATCGCGTCCGGCTTCAGCTGGATCATGTTCTCGATGCTGGACACCTGCTTTTGGACGTCGAAGTTGGGATCGGCCACTCCGATGACTTCGGCGTCGTATTTCTTAAGCCGCTCTGTGATACCCCGGACCTGTTCGGTGGACCATTCGATGTTCATGGTCTGCATTACGATGCCGACCCGATACTTCTGTTGCTTGGCCTGGCTGACTTCCTCGTCGGTGAGTTTGATGTCGTCGAGGGTCCCGGACTTCACACCGTTCGGACCAAGGCCGACGATGTTCTCCGGTACCAGATCTGCTGCTTTTACCTGGGCCAGCGGATTCTCTGTGTCAGAAGGCGTTCCCCCCGTGTCCGAGGCGCAGCCTGCCAGTAGTGAAGCCATTGTGGAGAGGGCAAGAACCCCAGCGGTTACTGACTTTCTCATGTTCGTTTTCCCTTCAGTTGATCGACTGTGACCCCGATGGCGCCCTTTTTAGGCATGACAATTCACGGTGTTGCTGTTGGACTGCTATTTGTAAGTGAGGAGCGACCGCTTAGGCGAGGGCGGTCGCCAAAGCAGGGGGTAGCGGCGAGAGGACGAGCCCTCCCGCAATCGATGCTGTGCGGATAGCGGTGGCCTTATCGGAGGCATTCAGGAACGCTTCCGCGTGGGGTTTGTCCAAGAAAAGACCCAGAGAGCAGGGTCCGTAGTGGGCCTGAACCCACTGAACAGCCTGGCCTGCCCGTGCCCCCAGATCTCCCCGCAGCTCAAGGTCGACGCTGTCGATGGTCGTAACAGACACGTGCGTGCCTGAAGAGTCCACAGACACGACCAAACTTGCCCACAAGACACCGGCATCGAACACGCCAACGACCGCCGTGGAGCGTTGTGGGATGAAGAATTGTATGCCGAGGGACATGTCCTCCGCCGTGCATTCGGTCCCCGTGAGCAGTTCCTCGACGTGGGCCCACTGGGTGTCTTCGAGGTTGCGTAGCTCGACGTCGGGGCGGAGCGCGAGGGCCTGCAGGATCTTCTCACCCATCTGACGCTCCTTTCTCTTCATCGAGATCGTTTATCGTGAACGTTTACGGTGTAACCATCGTGAACGTTTACGAAGATTGTGTCAAGAGTCACACCAGAAGAATTAATAAAAGTTTTCGGGGGCTAGCTTCGTCGGCTGATAGCAGGGGCGGAGCTCATGCGCACAACGAGCTTCGGAGGCCCGGGGGTGCGGTCCACCTCCCGGCCATCGATTGCACCCAAGAGTACTTCGATGCTGGCGACCGCGAGCGTGGTGAAGTCCTGCCGGACGGTGGTCAGCGGAGGCAGGAAGTAGTCGGATCCTTCAATGTCATCGAAGCCGACGATGCTGACGTCCTCCGGGACGCGAACACCCTTCTCGGCGAAAGCGCGAATGGCTCCGAGCGCGGTGTGATCGCTGGCTGCCACGATAGCTTGGGGGAGCCGGCCCTCATCCACGAGCCGCAAGCTTGTCTCGTAAGCCCACTTTGGGCTCCAGTCGCCTTCAATGCACAGTCCAGGCCGCAGTCCTGCATCTCGTAGTGCGGCCTCCCAGCCGCGTTTGCGGACCCGACCGTCAAACCAATCCATGGAGCCTGCAAGATGGGCAATGTCGGTGTGGCCCAAGTCAATGAGATGCTGCGTCGCCAAGCGTTCCCCCAACTCCTGGTTTTCCGAGTAGGTGAAGACATTGGGTGTCGAGGACGCCCCCGCGGCGATCATCTCAACTGGAACCCGGACCGAGGCGCTCCAGACTGCCGAAGCCATCGAAACGATCGGCGCGATGACGATGATTCCGTCGACCCCGATATCATCCAAGGTGTCCAAAGCCTTCTGTACGGAGTCCTCGTAAGGCTCCTCGACTGTCACTACGGTAGTAGAGTAACCCTTCTTCCGCGCCGTGTTTTCGAGTGCCATCAGCGTTCCGACGGGTCCGAATCGGGGCGAGCCGTCAGTGAGAATGCCAATGGACGTCGATCGACTGGTTACCAAAGTAGTGGCCGCTCGGTTGCGCCGATACCCGATGTCCTTGATAACTTGCAGCACCCGTTCGCGCGTTGCAGCGTTGACGTCCGGGGCATTGTTGAGGACCCGGGAGACCGTTCCGTATGAAACGCCCGCAATCTGTGCAACATCGTTGATGTTCGGCTTGCGGGGCGAAGATGATCGTGGCGGCCTTGCCTGGGAGTCTTGTTGCCCCCCTACTCCTGCCACGGACCCTCTCCTATCTGTCGTTGAGCCACAAAGGGAAGGCTGATTGCCTTGTCAGCTTACAGAGTCAAGGCGTGCAAGCTACCCCACATCTCTACTCACTACGGCCTTGGTTGGGGACCAAGCACCCGCCAGCCAAACGTCAAAGCCTAGTGAGCGCAAGGTGAGGCGAAAAGCTCGGGCCCCGGGCTAACCAGTTGGCTCAGGCAACATTTTTCCATAAACCGGGCTAAAAGGCTGTGCAATGTCGTATCCAACGACGCGCTCACAGCGACAGAGTTTCCGGAGGGCACTATTGTCAGATTGAGCTCGTAGACATTCGCCCCGCGCTGTGCTCGCACTCCAGATGGATTCTATTCTGACGTTTCTTGCGCTGTCCTCTGACGTCAGGTTGGGGTGTACTACAACTGGGCAAACGATGAGGGAAGTGCCAGCAGTAGCCAGCGACAATCGCACCGCTAACTATTGTCCAACGGCTCTGCCATCATCCCCTGAGATGGGAGCATCAGGTCGATGCCAGACCACCTCTGTCAGCAGGGCGAATAGCCCTGGTAATAGGTGGTCCGGACACCGGGACGCAACTGGTTGCACCAGGCCTGCGGAGCGGGCTTTGCAGTGGAGGTGGGTAGCTAAGTCAGCTCGATATCCAGAGCCTGGAATGTATCGGCCGAGTGCCGGCCCACGAGGATCCGGAAGATGCCGGGTTCAAACTGCCAGCCTCCGTCGTAATGCCCAAAGGATTTGGCGGCAATCCGGACCGCAACGCTCTCGGTCCCGCCGGGTGCGAGGTGTGTTCCCGTGTAACCGGCCAGCCAGCAAACGGGCCGTTCCACTGCCGACTCGGGCCGCTCCAGGTACACCTGGACCACTTCGCGCCCGGTACGGCTGCCGGTGTTACGGACCGGAACGTGCACTACTACGTCGTTTCCTGCAGGAACTGACTGCGAGGAGTGAGGTGCGCCCAGTTCGAATGTGGTGTAGCCCAGCCCGTAGCCGAAGGGCAGGGCAGGTGCGGCACTTCCTTCTGCCCTGTTGCTTGAGCCAGGCCCGGTAGCCCACATGAATGCCCTCGGAGTAGACAACCTTGCCGTCCACGGGGGTGGTGTTGAGGACTGGTACGTCCTCAAGTGCTGCCGGCCAGGTGGTGGGTAGGCGCCCGCCCGGCTCCTCGGCACCCAACAGGACATCTGCGATGGCCCGGCCGAATTCCTGGCCACCGAACCAGCCCAGCAGGACCGCTCCCACCTCGTCGAGCCACGGCATCAGCACCGGCGAGCCGCTATTCACCACAACGATGGTGCGCGGATTCACCGCTGCCACTGCCTCCACAAGCTGGTTCTGAAGGCCGGGGAGATCAAGGTCCTTCCGGTCGAAGCCCTCGGATTCGATGGCGGCGCTGGTCCCCACCACCACAATGGCAACGTCAGCGGCCTTCGCCGCTTCCACTGCCGCATCAATGTCGGCCTGCGGATCCTCCACTACGGTTTCCTCACCCAGAAGGATGGCGGTGAACGGGATGACCTGCTGCTTGGGCAGCTCATAAACAGCCTCGATCCGCACGATTTCACCGGCAGCGGTTTCTACTGGGTGTACGGTCTTGGGCGGGTCGAAAAGGGCTGCACCGAGAACATCGGTGTCGTCCTCGATCTCCCCGTTGAACACCTCATCGCCCTTCATCGACAGCCGGATCCGGCCCACGGTTCCCACGCCGAGGTGGTGGATGCCAGCCGTTTGGGCAGTCCAGTCAGTCTCCATCCGAATGGCGCAAGCGCCGTCCGGAATCCCGACGCCGAACCAGATCAGGTGCGATGCGAGCCGGTCCTCGCCGGAGATTTCCGAGCCGTCCTCAGCCAGGAAGGTGACCCTCATTCCAGGAACACCGGACACGGGGTTATGCAGTGAAGTGCGCGGGAAGGGCTGCAGACCTTCAGCAACCTTCGCCCCACGGGAGTAGCTCAGGCTGACGGCTTCCGGCAATGCTTCCCGCAGGCCCTCTAGGGGCGAGACCGTATGTTTTGGCATGACGGTGGCGCTGCCGCCACCTTGGGTGCGGGCCTCCTCCGCGTTGTGCCCGCTTACCGCGACGCTGGCCAGCGCAGCAGGGTCCAGCGGCAGGAGGCCGTCCCTGTTGCGGACCAAGACCGCCCCGCGGACAGCCACCTCGCGTGCAACGGCAGCGGCGTCAAGGGCAGGTGGAAGCTCGGTTACGGCGGGAGCAATGCCCTCAAGGGATCCGACCCTGGCAGCGAGGCGGAGGATGCGGATGACTTTTTCGAGGATGGCGGTCCGGCTGACCCGGCCGTCGTTCACGGCAGCCAGCAGCTTGGGTCCCCAGTGGCCAACCGGGCCAGGCATTTCCAGGTCCTGGTGCGCATTCGCGGACTCCACGGACCGGACACCGGTCCAGTCGGAGACAACCACGCCGTCAAAGCCCCATTCCGTGGACAGCGGGGTCTTGAGGAGCTCGTTTTCGCTGGCGGTGGTGCCGTTGATGGAGTTGTAGGAGCTCATCACCAGCCATGCACGGGCCTCTGTGATCGCGTCCTCGAAGGCCGCCAGGTACAGCTCGCGCAGCGGACGCTCATCCACTACGGAGTCGGCAGTGAAACGATCCGTCTCGGCCTCGTTGGCCAGATAGTGCTTGGGTGTGGCGCCGACGCCCATGGCCTGTACACCGGCCACATAGCCCGCGGCGAGGGTTGCGGTGAGGCGGGGATCCTCGCTCATGCATTCGAAGTGCCGGCCGCCCAGCGGGGAGCGGTGCAGGTTGATGGTGGGTCCTGGGACGGCGTGGACCCCCTTGCGGCGGGCCTCCTGCCCCAGGACCTGGCCGTATCGCTGCGCCGTTTCGATGCTCCAGGTGGCGGACAGTGCGGACGATGACGGCAGAGAGACGGAGTCGTGGCGTTCGTCGAAGTCTTCGCCCCGGACGCCGGACGGGCCGTCAGACATGACGATGCGTGAGAGCCCGATAGCGGGCAGGGAGTGTGTCGCCCAGACGTCGGCGCCAGTGAGCAACTGAATCTGTTGCTCCAGGCTCAGGCTTTCCGCGATATTTCTGATCAGGGCTTCGGCGTCCGGAGAGCTTGCGGCCGGGGCGGTAACGGCTGGGGAAAGGGTGGCCTTCATGCAGTTGCCTCCTGGGACTGGCTGACGGGACTAATGGGCGTGCCATTGCTGGTGATGGTGAGTTCGACAGGCTTGTCGTCGAGTCCTTCGGAGTGGACGAGCACCGTGACGGGACCGACCCCTGTGGGTCGGATAATGGCAAGGGCCCGCCCATCGAAGGTGGTGCGCCCGCTCGCGTCGAAGCGCTCGACCGTGGCCGGGGCCCCAGTTCCGAAGCCGGCAAGGACGGCAGGACCTTCGATGCTTACTGACACAAAGCGGTCGGCGCCGGTGACCAGCACTCCCTGAGGGTCGCGCAGCTCGATGGCCACGAAGGCGAGATCGGTATCGTCGTGGCTCAGGGTATCCCGATCGGTAGTTGCGACCAGTTCGATGGCACCGGAGGCTGAGACGAGGGATGAGCGGCCCACCTCGATACCGCCGCGATAGGCGACCGCCTCGAGTGTCCCCGGACGGTAGGTCGTTTCGAGAGTCGCCAACAGGGGTCGTTTCACGCCTACGCGTGCGCGGGCCAGCTCAGTTCCATCGAGAAGCAGTACGACTTCATCTGCATCGGCTGCGACCTCGACTGTCACGGGTTTGCCCTCGAAGCCGGGCCAGGTCCAGGAATCCAGCGAGTCGCTCCAAGCCCAGGGTGACTGCAGGGTGATGGTGTGACTGTGGTGTTCTGGTCGCACAACGGCAATGGCCGGTTGTTTGCGAAGTCCGAAGACGATCTCCCGGTAGTAGGATACGGGGCGCCGCCAGCCTGTGATGTCGAAGTCTCCACACCATGCGGTCAGGTAAGGGTACTCCCGCTCAAGAGCGTTATTCGCGGATGGATCTTCCGCATGTGAGGTTGCACCGATCCCGACCTCGCCGAGGTAGTCCCACCCTGTCCAGGTGAAATCGCCGATCACATTGGGGTTCGCCAGAACCAGCGGCCACAGCTCGCCGATCTGTGTCGGGAAGCTCTCGGATCCGACGATGACGCGGTGCGGGAAGAGCTCACCGTCGCTCGCGTAACGGCCTTCTGCGTAGTTTAGGCCGAGTACATCAAGTGCGGCGCTGGATTCGGCTGTGCGGAATGTTACTGCGGCCGAGGAGCCGATGGCGCTCATCATGCCAGCGCCGGCGTCTCCCATCATCGCGTTCAGTCCCTGCTCGGTAGCGAGGATGTTTTCAAGTTCATCGAGAACGGCGAGAGCAGCGTTGACCCCGTTGGTGACGGGGCGGGTTGGATCGAGAGCGCGCACGTGCTCGGCGAGTTCGCGGGCCAGAGCGGACCCGTGCGGGGTGCCAACCTCGACGATTTCGTTGCCGATGGAGTACATGATCACGCTGGGGTGGTTGTAGTCCTTCGCGATCATCGACTCCAGATCAGCCGCCCACCACTGCGCGAAGTCGAGTGCGTAGTCGTAATCGGTCTTGCCCCGGGTCCACATGTCGAACGCTTCGTCCATGACGAGCATCCCGAGGCGATCGCAGGCATCGAGCAGCGAGGGCGACGCCGGGTTATGGGCCGAACGGATTGCGTTGAAGCCCGCGTCCTTGAGCAGTTGGACGCGCCGCTCCTCCGCTCGGGCAATCGATGCAGCGCCAAGCGGCCCGTTGTCGCTGTGGATGCAGGCACCGCGCAGCAGGACCTTTTCTCCATTGATCCGCAAGCCCTTGCGGGGGTCGACGGTGACGGTGCGGATGCCGTGCACTGTGACGACTTCGGCCCCGGTATCGCCCAGCCGTGTCCTGGCGGTGTACAGCGCCGGAGAATCTACACTCCACAGTGCCGGGTCGGGCACATAGAGGCGTTGGCGAACGAGTGCCGTCTTTCCCGGCGCGATGGTGACCGGTGTCCGATCACCCTCCACCGCGGCCCCGGCGGGGTCCTCCAGTTCGGTTGAGAGCGTTACCGCAGACGTCGTCATCCCTCGGTTGGCCACGGTCGTGGCAACCTCAACGACCGCCTGGTCCTCGTCTATCCGAAGGGTTGTGATCCGGACGCCGTCGGGGAGGACATGCGTGGGCTCGTCGACGTGCAGGAATACTGGGCGATGCAGCCCTGCGCCGGCGTACCATCGCGTGTCCTGGCCTGAGCGAACTTCAACACGGATGGTGTTCGGCTCGCCGAAACGCAGGAACGGCGTCAGCTCGACGAAGAACCGGGCGTAGCCATCTGCACGGTTTCCGGCGAACTCGTCGTTAGCAAACACCATCGCATGACGGAAAGCGCCCTGGATCTCAAGCCGCACGATCTTGCCAGCCCACTCCGCTGGAACGTCAAAGTTCTTCGTGTAACTGAACGCTCCAGCGGGGTAGTAGGCGGCGCTTCCCTTGCCGGGCACGTCTGGGGTGCGTTCCGCGTCGCGGAGCGCATCATGGGGCAGGGTTACCCACACGGCCGACGGGGCCTCCTTCTCCACTGCGGCGAAGGGCCCTCGCGGGGCGCGGTAGCTCCAGTTGCTGGAGAACGAGGTTACGGTCATGGCAAATCCCTATCAGATGGTGCATGGTGTGGTGCGTTTGGTCCCCGCAGGTGGGGACACCGGCTGTGCTGCGTCAGCGTACGGATCGGATCGGACGGATGAGGAGGCAGCAAATCATCAGCATGACGAACGCCGCAATAAAGACGTACTGGTAACCGCCGGTGATCCCGATGACAGTGGAAGTCAGCACCGGGCCGAGCATTTGACCGCCCGAATTAGCCATGTTGAGGATGCCTAGGTCCTTGGCTGCGTTGTGCTTGTTCGGCAGGACTTCAATGTTCAGTGCCTGGTCGACCGAAGTGAAGACGCCGTTGCCGATGCCGGCGAGGACCGCGAACACAATCATTGCCCAGGCGGACGGTGCGAAGAAGGGAACAAGAGCGCCGGCGCCGATGATTGCGGCCGCGAGGATGACGAACGGCTTGCGGCGCCCGAAGTGGTCCGAGACCGGCCCGGATCCGAAACCAAAGATGAGCGCGGTCACGAGCTGGATCGTGGCCATGACGGCGATGATCCCGGCTGCTTCGGCCTGAGACAGTGCAATGTAATCGGTGAGGATGTAGAGCTGGTAGGCAGCGATGGAGTAAGTTCCGGCAACCAGCGCGAACTTGCCGAAGAGTGCCAGGTAGTAGTCGCGTGCGCCCTTGCGGGGAAAGGTGAAGCTGCTGATGATATCGGCCCGGTTCAGGGACTTCTTCTCAGCATCACGGTTGGATGCTTCCGGGGCGAGCACCACGAAGATCAAGCCGGAGACGAGTGTTGTCACGGCGAAGACGATCACGCCGGCGCGCGGATCAGCGACGTACCCGGCACCGACAATCTGGCTGAGGGCGGCACCGAGCACCATCGCAACACCGTAGATCGACGAGACCGTGCCGCGGTACTTCACGGGAACACGGTCGGAGATAACAGCCACCATCGGGGCGATGATCGCGTTCAGCAACAACATATAGATGCACCACCACACGACCAGTGACACGGCGTCGCCGGCTGTGCTAAAGCCCCAAAGGCCGATTGCCGTGCCGACAGAACCGGCCAGGATCCATGGAGCGCGCTTGCCGATCCGTGACCGGGTCAGGTCAGAGAAGGCGCCGAACAGGATATTTGAGATGAGCGACAGGAAAGCCCCGAGCAGTCCCATCGTTGCCACGAGGCCCACGCGCTCGTCAGGTGCTACCTCATTGACGAGGGCAGGCATCACAACCGCAATGCTGCCGACGTAGGGACCGATCCAGAGAATGCCCCCGATAAAGAGAGCGACGGCGAGGCGCCAGTTGAGGCGGGAGGGGGAGCTGCTGCGGGTAACGTCCTTGCCGAAGCTGGGGTCGGTAGCGGTCTGGTGAGATTGCGACATCGTTGTCCTTGCGGGAAGGGAAAGGGTGGAAAGGCACAAAGGGCCCACGCAAAATATTGGGGGACGGTTGAAACTTTATCAATAAGTTTCGTTGATCTAAAGACTAAAGGCCAATGAAACCCTCAGTCAAGGGCCAATTTTTTGAAACAGTTTCAACTAGGATTGACTGAGGGCCCGGCAGCCCCGGAGCAACGAACGGGAGTGGTAAGCATGGCGAGAACACCGGCAACCGGCCCGACCCTCGATTCCGTCGCCGCCCTGGCGGGAGTCTCGAAAGCCACGGTTTCCAAAGTGCTAAACCGTCGGGCCGGGACGGCTCATGCGACGCGGCTACGAGTCGAAGAGGCGGTCCGCCAGCTCGCCTACGTGCCGAGCACACACGCTTCCTCGCCGCGGGTACATGGGGTAACCGTCGTGTTTGACACGCTGATCAGCCTTTATTCACTCTGCGTAATGGAGGGCATGGTCGCCGCGGCTCAACACGAGAAGGTTGACCTCGTGGTTAGGGTATTAACTCCTGGCAAGGCCGCAACCGACCATGCCCAGCTGGACCGCACGTTCGTGAACGAGGTCGCCGAGAAAGGCAACGCCGGCATTATCGCCGTTACGACGGCGATTGAGCCTGATGTAGTCGAGGCGTGCAGGGACGCAGGGCTTCACCTTGTCGCTGTAGATCCACCGAACCCCCTCGACCCCTCCGTGGCCAGCATCGGGTCCAACCACTGGACCGGCGGCATGCAGGCAACCGAGTACCTTATCAAGCTGGGGCACCGTCGCATTGCCTTTGTCGGAGGAGATCCTGTTAATCCGGGCCTTCGCGCCCGTTTCGGTGGTTACCGTGAGGCGCTGCTGGCGGCAGGCATCCCCGACGAGCCACGGCTTGTCTCCCAAGCCGGAATGATGACGGCCGAGGCGGAGATCGCCAGGCTCCTGGCAGCGCCTGAACCGCCGACCGCCGTCTTCGCGACCAACGATGCCGACGCCTTGGCGGCCATCCGTGGCCTGCGTACTGCGGGCCTTCGGGTACCCGAAGACGTTAGCGTCGTCGGCTACGACGACACATATTCGGCCCTCCCTGCCTCGCCTGCGCTGACCACTGTGCACACACCGATGCACTCGATCGGACGCACTGCAATGCAAACACTCCTCCAGCTTCACGCCGGTTCACAGCCAATCTCGCACCACGTGGAGCTGGCCACGACACTAGTTGTACGGGAGTCAACCGCTGCACCGCCACCCTAGTGGAGGAAAGCCTAGGGTCGCAGGGCTGAAGCACGGACGACCGGGCTGCTTTAGGGCCGTCCCCTGCCCATTTTCTACAAGGCCGATAACGGATATTCGGTCAACCCGCCTCGACCGGACGAATCACTGCTCGCTGATTACTCTGTCCGGTCTCAGTTTTGTTGGCAAGAATCTCAATAGACATGACAATCTACGGATCTGCGGGCTCCGTCTCACCGCACCTGGCAACGCGACTGGCGGACTCGCCTTGCGTTACTTGACCAGACGCACCTCGCGGCCGCCGAGATGAATCCGGAATTGCCAACTCAAGTGAGACGCAGTCGGCATGATTTAGCTCAGTCAACTTGGCAAAACCCCACGTCGACGTTGCCAACTATATTGAGACCGGACATACTCTGCCGGACTTGAGGGCGACTGTGTTCCGTCCATGACAGGGGTCAATTCACCCTGATAGCTGTAGCGGTGAATAACCTACGAGAATTGTCCCCGGCTGTTGTCGACGGAAGCATACTGGAGACCGATTCCCGCTGCTTCTGCCGTCTAGGCAAGGAGCCCTTTGTCAGGTTGTGGCGTACGTCAATGAGACACGTCTCTCGTGGACCGAGCGCTCACCGGCCGGTGATCTGTCGGGCCGACCGGACGCTTGCGGCGTCGATCATTGCCCTGAAACAAATCGAAATCTCACTTCCACGGGCGTTTCTGCTTTCATCCTTTAGGGGTCGAAGTGGGTCTGGATGGTTTCGCCGGAAATTTGTTCGATCAGCTCAGTGGCTACCTCACGCAGTTTGCGGTTGCGGTTGCTGGCGACCTTGGTGAGGATTGCGATGGCTTCTGCCTGTGTGCACCGGTTCTGCGCCATGATGACCCCACATGCGAGGTTGATGGCGGTTCTGTTTTTCATCGCTGCCTCCAAGTCCTCCGCCCGGCTCAGGGCGGTGCCGATGCGCACTGAGAGATGTAGCGTGCTGCGCGCGGCGGCGGCAAAGCTTTTGGCCTTGGCATAGACGTTCGGGGTGAACGCGCCGGGTTTGGATGCGAAGAAGTTCAGTGCGGCGCTGGCTTCGCTGCTGATTTGAAGGGGCACGCCCAACGAGCTGTGCACGTTCGCTTCCGCGAATTTCCGGTTCAGTTCCGGCCAGCGCAGATCCGAATCGACGTTATCGATCAGTACTGTGGACATCTCCCGGAGGGCTTTGAGGCAGGGGCCGTCACCGATGGCCTGCGCTCCAGCTGGTCCAGCTGCACGGCGCGTTCGCTGCTGCCGGCGGCAGTGGTGGGTTTTCGCCTTACTTTGACGGTTATCGCACAGCTGTGCTGTTGCACGGCGGGTTCGACTCGTTGATCGAGGAGTTCTTCCCCATCTGCCAGCGTCTTGCTGCCGCCGAGTTCGGCGTGATTGCCTTCGAGGGGCCGGGACAAGGTGGTGCCCGGATGTTAAACGGGCTCACCTTCGACCACGATTGGGAGAAACCGGTAGGGGCCGTGTTGGACCACTTCCGCCTTGACCGGGCCGCTCTCGTTGCCGATCCTGTCGTTAGCATTGCTTGCTTCAAATGTCCGACTCCCACGAGGCCTGTCAGCACTTGCTGGCAGGCCTACTCAGGCTTGAGCGACAGGATTCTCGCCCCGACGCTCCCTTCCGAGGCCCTCCCCTCGATAGGGGGGGGCCTAGCCAGCCAAGACCAGGCTCTACCAGACGAACTCCACCCGTACGCCTTTGGTGTGTTAAGCCCTGGACGAGAGCACATAAGTGCAGGGTCGAGATACCGCACCCGGCCTTCTCAATGATGCGCTTACGGGTCGTTTGCTTCTCGACACTGCTGTCACACAGCAAGGTCAGGGGGTTCCGAATTCACAGACCCGACGAAGGTTAGTTCTCCTGCCCTCGGGCTGCAGCCGATCGATACTCGCCTGGGGCCATTCCATATGCGGCTTTGAACAATCGTGAGAAATGCGCAGGGTTGAGCAGCCCCCATCTTGCGGCTATCACGGAGACCGACCTGGAGTTGTAGCGAGGATCCGTCAGGTCACGGCGGCACCTCTCAATCCGCCGGGTGCGGATCCAACCGTTGACGGTGTGGTCTTCAACCTCGAAGAGCCGGTGGAGGTAGCGAACAGATATGTGATGGGCCGCAGCAATTTGGGACGGGCTCAGTTCCGCGTCCCCAAGGCGTGCGTCGATAAAGGCATGGATTTTTAGGGTTAGGGCGCTCTGGTGGGTTTCCGGTGAGACGACCGAACCCAGTTGCAACTGTTCGGCAAAGGTTGCCGCCAGGAGATCCAGAAGGGTGTCACCCAAATGCACATTTACGGCGGGATTGGACGCGGTCAGTTGCCGGCCGAGACCTACGAGAAACGGAGACAGGAGGGCACCGATGCCCTGTCTGCCGGAGACACGCCGGGCGGTGAGTGCTGACACGGGCCGCTCGGGCAGGCGAAGCAGGGCCCGGGGAAACATGACGACCATCATCCTGTAAGACTGGTCGAAGGACAGGGTGTAGGGGCGCGAAGTGTCGTATAAGGCAAAATCTCCTGGTGTCAGTGCGGCCTCTCTTCCGTCCTGTGAGACGACGCTGTAGCCGTTGACCTGCAAGCCCAGCTTGTAACATTCCGGGTCACCGGCGCGGATCGATTGTGCAGTCCGGACCACGACGTGTCCCGTTGCACTGATGTCCGACACGCTGAGCTGGCCCAAGTCCTCTCTGCGCAGGACAGCTTGGAAGGATGGCCCGGCCGCTATGGCTGCGTCCAAAGGCACAAAGGCTTCTGAGATTGCCGTGCGATAGGCATCAAAACGCTCGGCGACGGCAAGGTTCTCCGTGCTGCTCAACTCCACAATGCAGCTCCTCAATGCCACGTATCTCGGTACACCGCACGTGGGCAGGTCACATCATTTTACCTGCCGATATGGGCTGGCTCACAGCTTGTGCGCTGGCGCGCAAGCACCGGGCGCTCTCGGAGAAGACGCCCTGTACCGATGCAACGAATACTCAATGGAGGAAGTACCGCAATCTTGGCTCTGACGGCGGAAGCGGTAGTAGAGGCCGCTTTGCTCTTGGGTGAGGCTGCCATACTCCCGGTCCATGCGGAAGGCTGGGCGCACTTCAGCAAGTCCACGAACGAGCTGCACGATGCCTTTGACGGAGCAGGTTTGGGCGGCCGTCTTCACATCCCAATCCACGGAAGGCCGCTGCAGATGGCAGTCCCGGCACTCTCTGACCTATCTGAAAGGAACTGACATGGCCATTGATTTCACCCTCAGCCCGGAACAACACCGCAAGCAGCTGGCGGCGCGCGAGTTTGCCGCCGAACACTTGTCCGGTGTCCGCGAACTGATCAACCCCCTGCCGAGCGCGGAGGAACGATTCAACGCGACCCGACCGGCGTACGAGGCTGCGGTGGCGGCAGGGTACTTGGCCGAGCAGATCCCGGAACAGCTGGGCGGAAGCATGACAAGCCTTGTGGACCTGGCACTGATAGCCGAGGAACTCATCGCCGTCGAATCCAGCGTTCCACTCTCGGTCCTCTCCACCGGGCTCGGCCTTATGCCGTTGCTGTTCTTCGGCACTCCCGAGCAGCACGCCAGGTTCCTGCCGCCGTTCACCTCCCGCTCGGGAGCGCCGTTAGCCGGACTGGCCTTCAGCGAACCCGGTGGATCGGCCAATTACACCAACCCCGACCCGGCGGGAGGCCTATCCACCATTGCGCGGCGGGACGGCACCGGGTGGGTCATCAGCGGCACCAAGACCTACACCCCACATGCCAACGGCTGGAACGGGGCACGCGCAGACCTGTTCACCGTCGCTGCCCGCACCGATCCGGCTACCTCACCTCAAGATTCCCTGGCCGTGTTCGTGGTCCCGGGCAACACCCCAGGCATCATCGTCGAAGGCGCCATCGAAACCATAGGCCAGCCCGGAGCGGAAATCTGCCAGGTACGATTCGATGACGTCCGTATCCCGGCGGAGAACATCCTCGGCGCTCCGGGCGACGGAATCCTGATCACTGAGACAGCCTTCAGCGCAACCGCAGGACTCGTCGGCGCGATGAGTGTCGGCGTGGCCCGGGCGGCCTTCCAGATCGCTTTGGACTTCGCCCGTACACAGACGAGGGGCGGCCCCGGTCCGGTCATCCTGCACCAGAACGTCGGCACGATGCTGGGGGACATGAAGGCCAAGCTGGAGGCCAGCCGCTATCTGACGTGGAAGGCTTGCGACAATTTCGGCCGCAGCAACGGGCGTGACGTCGAACTGTCGATCATCAACAAGATTTACTCCTCGGACAATGCCATCTCCATTGTCTACGACGCTATGCGCGTTGTGGGGGTGGCCGCCTACACCAAGCAGCTGCGGCTCGGGGAACTGCTCAACGACGCCCTGGCGTACCCGCTGTTCGACGGCGGAAACGTCGGAGTCCGCCGCGTACAGCTCCAGCGCATCCTCGCGTCACCAGGCTACGACGCCCTGGCCGCGGCAGCGCCTCAATTCGAACCCGCCACCACGTAACGCACCACCTGCCGGACGAAGCCCCTGTGCGTGGGCGTCCGGATTAGCAAGGCCCCGGCGTCAACGCCGCTTCCAAAAAACCAAGACCGCCGGCCACCGGTCGGACAAAACAGCGGCGGTACCGTCACCAGCGACGATTGCTGGGCGATACCACCAACGAAGAGGAATCAATGACCACCGAATTGACCACCCAGAGAACCTTCACCGACGCCGCAGACTTGCTGGCTGTGATTCAGCCGGCCACCGGTGGGCGCCGCATCATGGACCCGGCCACTGGTGAGCTCGTGGGCCTGGCCCCAGAACACACCGTCCCCGATCTTGAATCGGCGATAACTGCCGCCCGCGCTTCGCAACCGGCTTGGGGAGCCCTGACCCACGGCGAGCGGTCCGCCTTCCTGAACGGGGCTGCAGATGCTGTCGAGGCTAGCGCGGAGGCCCTAGCCGAGCTGCTCTCCCGTGAGCAGGGCAAGCCTCTCAACGGTCCCAACGCCCGCTTCGAGGTCGGCGCCTGCGCAGCGTGGCTGCGCGCCACCGCGTCCTTCGAACTCGAACCCGAGGTGCTCTTCGACGACGAGTCCGGCCGCGCCGAACTGCACTACCGGCCCCTGGGCGTCGTGGGCGCGATCGGTCCGTGGAATTGGCCGATGATGATCAGCACGTGGCAGCTGGCGCCAGCTTTGAGGATGGGCAACACGGTTGTCCTCAAGCCCTCGGGCAACACGCCACTGTCCGTGCTCGCGTTGGGTCACGTACTCAACACGGCATTGCCGGCTGACGTGCTGCACGTCGTCTCCGGTCATCGGGACGTCGGCGCCGTGCTGGCCGCCCACCCGGACATCGCCAAGATCATGTTCACCGGCTCCACGGCCACAGGTCAGGACATTATCCGTTCCTCGGCCGACACCGTAAAGCGGCTGACCCTCGAGCTGGGCGGTAACGACGCTGGCATCGTGCTTCCCGACGTCGACCCGCAGGCTATCGCCGAGGACTTGTTCTGGGGTGCGTTCATCAACACCGGCCAGACCTGCGCGTCGCTCAAACGGCTCTACGTGCACGAGGACATCTACGAAGAAGTCGTGGATGCCCTGTCCCAGGTCGCACGGGCCATGCCGATGGGTGTCGGCATCGACGAGACCAACGTCCTGGGCCCCCTGCAGAACAAGGCACAGTTCGAAATCGTCGCGAACCTCGTGCAGGCCGCCAAGGACGACGGGGCCCGCATCGTCGTCGGTGGCAACCCGGAGACCGGGCAGCCAGGATACTTCTACCCGACCACCCTTGTAGCAGACATCAAAAACGACAACCCGTTGGTAACCGAAGAACAGTTCGGCCCGGCCCTGCCGGTCGTGAAGTACTCCACCGTCGACGAAGCCGTGGAGATGGCCAACGGGCTGGAAGTAGGACTAGGCGCCTCGGTGTGGTCCTCAGACAAGGACAAGGCCCGCGAAGTCGCCGCCCGCATCCAGGCCGGCTCCGTCTGGATCAACAAGCACGGCACCGTCGACCCCCGCGCACCTTTCGGCGGGGCGAAGATGTCCGGTTACGGCGTCGAATTCGGGGTGGAGGGCCTTAAACACCTCGGCCAGCCCCAGGTAATCAGCTACTAACCACAAGGGGGCCGGCTCAACTCGGAGGCGGCCCCCGCTAGCCACATGTCCAACACGGGAACACCTCAGCGATGTCGCACCAAACAACGGTGCCTAATTGCAGGACCCTTTTGTCTTCTTTTTCGTCCACTCCGGCATAGTCAGCGGGTACATGTGCTGCCCATCGTCGGGTTGCACGGTCACACCGGTGCGGTTGGATAGAAGTAGTCAGATCATTTCGTGGCCCAAACGCGACGGAGTTTCATTTACTCGCTGCTTGGGCCCTGCGAAACGACGTTCTTAACCGAGCTAAGTAAAGAAGCCGCGATCTTTGAGATAGGTCCGATGGGCAAAACCAGCTCGATTGTGCTTGGCTCCGCGTCGGAAATCGGTATGAAGACGATGTCGGAGCGCGGAAAAAGTTGCGCGAAGCTCGCCGGGGTGATGCTGACGCAGTCTGTAGCGGCTACCACTTGCAGCATCTCTTCGACAGAACGAACGACATGCCCGTACCGCACTGGAGTACCGTCCGGACGAGGATCAATTGCCCACCATGCCCCCCAGGCAGCGGGAACACCGGCAGCCTTTACTTGAACTACCCCATCCAGGTCCGCGACCGTCAGGTGTTTTCGTCCAGCAAGCGGATGCCTGACGGACGCCACCAATGATCTTGGTTCCGTGAACAGGGGAACAATGTTCAAAGTCGATGGCGGCAAGGGGGGCCGTACCAAGGCAGCATCCAGGATTCCGGCCGCGACTCCGGCCACTTGGTCTGCCCAATTCAGCTGGCTCAGGATGAGTTCGCATGTAGGCTGCAGTGCCCTAAACTCTGCCAGGATGTCCGATGTCGAGGGCCCGATCATGCCGGCTTGGAAGCCCAGCCGGAAAGCAATCGATGGAGCAGACGTCTGGTCTGACTTCATCGTCTTCGCCTGTTTGACCGTGCGGTCGTGAATCTCCATCAGCTCTTGGGCAGCCTTCAAGAACACCTCACCTGCTGGTGTGAGTGCGGTTCCTTTAGGGCCGCGGTCAAACAGACGAAACCCTAACTGTCGCTCCAGCTTCGAAATCTGCTCACTCAGAGACGGTGAGGTTATGAATAGCTCTCCCGCTGCCTGCGTGAAAGTTCCTGCTGCTGCGATGGCGAGGAAATACCGCAGCTGCCGAATGTTTAAGTCCATTTTCACTTCCTGTGGGCGTGCGTGTTAGGTGAAAGCCTAAGTCCTGCTTGGCATAAGACACGTAGCTCCCGAGGTCATCAGCGCCTACCTTTCTTAGGTATCAACGCCGGACTCACAGAGCCGACCCAAGACCCATTTTTCCGGTCCAGATGGCTCCTTCCGACCGCTTCCGTGAGCCGCAAACTAAGGAGACCACATGTTTCAAACCTCCACATCCGGACGGCCGAAGCCGTCCATCACCTTCCAGACATCAGCTGCCGGTAACGGGAAGAAAGCTGGAACTTTTGCCATCCTTCTCGTCGCGCTCCTGACGGCGAGTGGATGCTCGGGACCGTCCGGATCGGATGTTCGGCAGGCGTTCGACGAGGCGGCCTTGTCCTCAGCTTCACAAAGCATAGATGCTCTCCGCGCAGGCAATTATGAAGAACCTCCCTCCGAAGCACCTACACCCGTGAAGGACGCCAATATTTGGATTGTCTCCTGTGGCCAGATGTCTGCGGGCTGTGCCGGCATCTCCGCAGGCGCCCAGGAAGCAGCATCATCGCTGGGATGGGAAGCAAACCTCTGCGACGGGAAGCTGGATCCGGGAGCAATGTCAGCTTGCGTCCGGTCAGCCATCACTGCGGGAGCAGACAGCGTCGTTCTCGCCGGCATCGACTGTCAAGCGATTCAGCAGCCGCTACTGGAAGCCCGTACCGCAGGAGTGGAGACTGTAGGCGTCCTGGCGTTTGATTGTGACTCTTCCGGCGGCGAGCCGCTCTTCAGTGCCAGCACCAAGTTCACAACTCAGTACCCGACACTGAAGGAATGGGCTGACGCGAGCGGCCGCGCAAGGGCCGACTGGGTTATTGACGCGACATCAGGCAACGCAAAAGCAATCACTCTGTTCGCGCTCTCTTCAACCATCACCACCGTGCAGAACGATGCTTTCGTGAAGCGAATTCAGGAATGCAGCTCCTGTTCTGTTTCTGAAGGAGTTGCACTCTCAGACGGCGATCTGGGTGGGGGACAGGTTCGAGCAAAGTTCGAATCAGCCCTCCTCAAATCTCCCGAAGCGAATGCTGTTGCCACCCCGGCGGACACGTTCTTCCTCCTGGGCCTGGAAACCGCCATTACCGGATCCGGAAAATCGGACTCACTGCACACCATCGGCGGAGAAGGCAACGGACAAAACCTGGACTTCATTGCCAAAAACCAAGGTGAAGACGCGACACTGGCCGTCGCAAACGGCTGGCTTGGTTATGCAGCGGTCGATACAGCAATACGTGTTCTCGCCGGTCAGCCGGGCGTTACGCAGGGGATCGGATTCCAGCTGGTCGACAAGGACAATGTGGCGGATGTAACTCTGGCCGGACACTACAACCCGCCGGTGGACTACATCGCGGCCTACAGAAAAGCCTGGGGCCTGCAGTGACGGAGTATGCACTGCAACTCCGTGGAGTGGGAAAAACATACGGACCTACCAAGGTCCTCGCCAACGTGGATGTTGATATCACCAAAGCATCCGTCCACGCCCTTCTGGGCGGGAACGGCTCAGGAAAATCCACTTTCATAAAGATCTTGGCCGGAATCGTCCCAGCAGACCCACAAGGTACGATTCGCACGCCGGAAAAAGTATATGACGCCCGGGAGTTCAACCCTCATGCAGCAAGGAAGGCGGGGCTGAGGTTCGTCCATCAGGACTTGGGCCTGTTTGATGATCTGACAGTCGCGGAAAACATCGCTCTCGTAGACGGATTTCCGAAGTCCAGCGTTGGCGTGGCCTGGAGGAGGCTACACCGTGAAGTCAACGACCTCCTGGGAAGGTTTTCTGTCCCTGTTTCCGCGCGGGAACGACTAGGGGACCTTCCAGCTGCCATGAAGACCATGGTGGCCGTTGCCCGGGCTTTGCGGGATGAGGAGGCGTCCGTGCTCGTCCTGGACGAGCCCACTGCTTCGCTTCCACCGCAAGAAGTGGAACAGCTCCTCTCGGCGCTCCGTACCTGCCGGGACAACGGCCAAACAATTATTTATGTGAGCCACCGCCTAGAAGAAGTGGCGGCCCTGGCGGATGAGGCCACCGTGCTGCGTGACGGGCAGGTGGTCGGTAGACCCGTAGGACAGGGCCTGACTCAAAACAATCTTGCAGCGCTCATGTCCGGCACCAGTGACAGAAGGCCGGCACTGCGGCGAGTTGATCCTCCGCCCGGTTCTGAACGGCTGAGTATCAGCGAGTCCCCTGATAGCAACGTAAAAGGGATTACTATCCACGCGGGCGAAATAGTGGGTATTTCCGGGCTTGCTGACAGCGGCGTGACAAGCATGCTCCGTTCTCTCTACGGGGCCCGTGAGAAGAGCACGTGCTGCGTCACCTCCCACACAGGCGAAGCGTGGCCGACGACCACTTATCAGGCTGCGAAGCAAGGGATCGCCTACGTGCCCCGGGACCGGCTTGACGAAGGAATATACGCCGACCTTTCCGTACGGGAAAACCTCATGTTGCCCCACCTGAACAAGTACTGGAGCCTCGGACGATTCCAGCGACAGAAAGAAAAGGCGGAAGGCTACAACCTCATGCACCGCCATTCGGTACGTGCCCCCGATCTCGACTCTCCCGCCTACACCCTGTCAGGCGGCAACCAGCAAAAAATCGTCATCGCGCGCGCCATCAGCACAGCTTCTTCCGTGCTCCTACTTGATGAACCAACCCAAGGGGTGGATGTTGCCGCCCGCGCCGACATCCACAACGCATTGCGCGAAGCCACGACGAACGGAACTTCGATCTTGGTGGCATCGACCGACTTCGAAGAGCTCAGCGCACTCTGTGACCGAATCATTCTCCTCGACAAAGGCCACCTCCTGGCCGAACTTCCAGGAGGAACTCCGGCCGCAACCATCCTAGAAACGCTCTACTCCTCATTGGAAACTGAACAAAATGACAACATTCACCAGCAGTAGGACAAATAAAGCTGGCCACAACCCATCTGACGACACCGCGTTGATACCCGGACGTGGACCCAAGCTGACAGCCTTCTTTGAACGATTCGCCCTGGTAGGGCTGACCGCCATCATCATGCTGTTCTTCGGCTTCTTCCCCGGGACTTCCTCTACCTACTTCAGTTCCCTCAATGTGACATCTGTTCTGGCAAACCAGAGCATCACTGCCCTCCTGGCCATAGCAATTCTCTTTCCCCTCATCGTGGGGCATTTCGATTTTTCCGCGGCGGCCAGTTCGTCGATCAGTTCCGTCGTGATTGCGGCAGTTCTGGGCGCGGGCGGAATCCCGGAAGGCGCTGCTGTCGCATGTGGAATCGCCTCCGGAGCGCTGGTTGGATGTGTCAATGGCCTGTTGGTAGCAGGCTTCGGCATGAACTCCTTTGTCACGACGCTCGCCATGGCCACGTTCATCGGCGGCATGATCCAGCTCTGGACCGGAGGGCAACAGATACTGCTCACAGCCGGAAGCGGCCTGGCCGCCCTCGGCACCTCGCGATTTCTAGGTTTGAGCCCAATAATCTTCCTGGTTGTGGCCGCTGTAGCGTTGGCCTGGTATCTCCTGCAACACACTCCCTACGGGCGCCGCCTTTACGCAATCGGCTCCAATGCCCGCACATCCTCGCTCATTGGACTGTCCGTGCGCAGACACGTATTTTCCGCTTTCGTGCTTTCCGGCGTGCTCGGTGGCATCGTCGGAGTGTTCTACGTCAGCCGCATGGGAGCATCGGCAGCTGATGCGGGAAATTCACTGATGTTCGCCGCCTTGGCCGCAGTATTCCTTGGCGCAACGACCCTGCAGCCGGGCCGCTACAACGTTCTTGGAACAGTTGTGGGAGTACTTTTTGTCGCCAGCTGCGTTAGCGGCCTGACGCTCGCCGGCGTAGATGCATGGGTACAGCCGGTCTTCAACGGAATTGCACTCCTACTCGCAATCGGAGTCTCAACTGCACTGGGCGCGGGACGACGCAAGGCATAAACAAACCCCCTCCATCAGCCCACTATGACAGGAAAACGCCGTGTTCGAACGTTTCTACCATGTGAATATCTGCGTCTCAGATATGGACCTAGCCATTGACTTCTACACCGCACTCGGGTTCGTTGTTGATAAGGACGTAAGCCCGCGAGGCGCAGACCTCACATCCCATCTCGGGGTCAAATGCCAGGCCCTCAGAGCAGTCATTTTACGGTTCCCCCAAGAGAATTCCCCGATGATCGACTTAGTCCAGTTCATAGACCCGCCCTCAGCAGCTCCGCCTTACCAATCTTTGAACAACGTCGGCATCGCCAGGCTCTCCTTTTGGACCGAGAACTTTGACCATGTCCTCGGCCACATAAAGGAAACAGCCATTGAGGCCTTCGGACCAGACGTAGCCTACTCCTCTCCTACTGGAGAAAAACTCCGGACAATCATCGTCAAAGACCCCGACGGCACCGCAGTTCAATTCGTAGGAGCGGCCTCGTGATCTCCACCCTGTTCCACGTCAACCTTGTCGTGCGCGATATGGCCACCAGTGTCGCGTTTTACCAGGCTTTAGGCTTCACCCCAGTCGGGGAAGCGACTCCAGAGGGAGAAGATCTTGGCGCGCCCCTGGGCACCACTGTGACTAAACTGCACACCGTTTTTCTGCGCCTTGGCGGTGACGTAAACGGACCGATGCTCGACTTGGTGGAGATACTGGAGCCACGGCCCCAAAGCCGGCCATATCCGGAAGCGAACCATCTTGGTATCGCCCGCGTAGCATTTTGGGCCCTCGACCTTCACACGGCAATACAACAGGGTGAATCGGCAGGTGGAAAACTGCTCGGCAATCCAACACGCTTTGTGGGCCCCGAGGGTTTCAGCGTCGATACGGTTTGCTTCGCTGATCCCGATGGCATCTTCATCCAAATATTCAGCCCGGTTCAGGATAATTTTTCATGACACGGGTGATCCATCAGAGGGACATAGAACGCAGGAGCGTTCGGCTTCGGGCCAGGGAGTTCGCCCAAGACGTGCTGCTCGCAGGAGCTGCTGAAGCCCGCGACCTGCCCGACCCGGCAGCGAGGTTCCAAGCCACACGTCCCACTTACGAAGAGATGGTAAAGGCAGGCTTCCTCAAAGACCTGATTCCAGCTAAGCACGGCGGCACAGGGCTGAGCGCCACTGAGTCATTCGCCATGGTGGAAGAGCTCTCGGCAGTTGATCCGGGGGTAACGCTTACTCTGCTTGCAACCACTCTGGGCCTGGCCCCTCTCATGTCTTCCGGCAACCAAGACCAACTAAGGCGACACCTACCAGTTTTCTTATCCGGCTCTGGCTCTCCTTTGGCCGCGTTCGCCTTTTCCGAGCCTGAAGGTAGTGCCAACTTCGAGAACGCAGAAAGCAGCGACACTGGAATGCAGTCCACGGCCGCCCCTGACGGAACAGGGTGGCGGATTGACGGAAGTAAAAATTGGATATCCAACGCCTACGGCTGGGAGGGCGAAGGCCCTGACCTCATGACGGTGACAGTAGCGACGAATTCCAGGGAGGCCACAAGGGGAGGCTCCGGCGCAGCCTCCGATGGGGAAAGGAGCGCTTCGTCGGCGACCAAGGAACTTACAGTCTTCTGTGTCGAAAAGGGCTCCAACGGACTCAACTTTGGGGAACCGATCAACACGACGGGCTTGCGGACGCACCTGCTGCCCCGCGTGTACTTCCACGGTCTCCTCGTTAACGACCGCGCCAGGGTGGGCGCAGTCGGTGAAGGCGCCCAGATTGTGGGGGCCGCCTTTGGAGGGGGCGCAGGGGTGGGGGCCCTGGCTCTGGGAATCGGAGATGCTGCCCTTTCCTTCGCTCTGGGCTATACGGGAACAAAGAGCCGTGGGGGAGGTATTCCAATTGTCGGCCACCAGTCTGTCAGCTTCGCTCTGGTCGATGCGAAAATCCGTTTGGAGGCCGTTCGTTCGCTACTGTACCGGGCCGCCAATGCAATCGATGCTCGCGCCGATGATGCTTTCGAGCTCTCGGTAGCGGCGAAAATCTTTGCATCAGAAACTGTAGTTGACGTTATTTCCAAACTGATGCTCGTCGTCGGGGTAGAAAGCTACAGCGATCAAACGCCGCTTACCTTCTACTTGAACGAGGCTCTAGCCCTACCGCTGATTGGCGGAAGCAACAACGGATTTCGCCGCCGGCAGCTCAGCCAATGCCTTAGGAACGCTTAGATGTCGCGTGATCGGAACGCCGAGTTGCGGTAGCCGACGTGGCCGGAACGGGGGCTTATCCGGCCGCTTCCTGTCTTGACGGCTTCCCAACCTGGCGATGTCATCCGAGACTGGTCTGGGCCTACCCCAGGATGAACTACCGCAACGCTGAACAGCGCTCCGGTAGCCCCTGCATGCGCAGCATTTGCTGTTGGGGCGATGCTCCAGATAGAAGCGAAAGCCAGGACAGTCTCAGACCAGTCAGTCCCCGGCCCAGCTCCTGAGCTTGAGCGAGAACCACCAAAACAGCCCCTCCTGGCGGCGCCAGGAGTTCGCGATGCATTGGTTCAAATCGCGTCTCTTGATGTTTTGGCGACGTGATAACTAAGGGTCTCTGGGGAGCTTGGGAGGAACGATCAGGTGTTCTGTTCGAAGC
>NZ_JARHXQ010000331.1:0-547 GCF_029222765.1 Arthrobacter sp. Cr_A7
TCGCTTCCTGGTACTCGTAGTACCCGGGCAGGCCATATACCAGCTCGCCGGACATCAAAGGACTCACGATGTCTATGAAGTAAAAAAGTGCGACGGAAAAGGGGAGGAATAACAGGAACGTTGTTGGGAGCAACACCGCCACATACTTGAGCTGCACCTTCCAGCATCGCTTGTCCCAAGCTGCGGTTAGTTCTTTTTGGTCAGCGTCTATCGTCTGCGTCATGCTCTCCCCCAATGAATTCCTGCGTTCCGGGCACAGTCTACGGCGGCAAGCGGCGTGCCGATTTGAAAAGTAAGCATGCTTGCTATTAGTTTGGGTGTCAGCTTCTCCGCATATCCCCCATCATGCGGAGTGGTTGCCAGGGAGGCCCCGCCACTGCTCGTGCTGCGGGGCTTTTCGCTACCGCACTATGCAGCGGGTGTCAGATCCGAACGGCAGAGGGAGTGTGCAGTGGCTCAGGGCGACATTGAGACGTACTACGAAGACGGTTCGTGGAAGAACAAGCGTGAGGGCGCTGACCGCGCGTTCGGTGCCGGCTACGGCACC
>NZ_JARHXQ010000332.1:0-25161 GCF_029222765.1 Arthrobacter sp. Cr_A7
TCGGTGGGGTCAGCCCTGGAACCAGATCTTGATCTCACGCTCGGCGGAATCCGTGGAGTCGGAGCCGTGCACCAGGTTCTGCTGGACCTTCAGGCCCCAGTCGCGGCCAAAGTCGCCGCGGATGGTGCCCGGTGCGGCGGTGGTCGGATCGGTGGTGCCGGCCAGCGAACGGAAGCCCTCGATGACGCGGTGGCCTTCGAAGATGGCGGCAACAACGGGTCCGCTCAGCATGAACTCCACCAGGGGCTCATAGAAGGGCTTGCCCACGTGCTCCTCGTAGTGCTGTTCCAGCAGGTCGCGGGTGGCGTCCACCTTCTTCAACTCAGCAAGGGTGTACCCCTTGGCTTCGATCCGGGCCAGGATGGATCCGGTGAGGTTACGGGCGACGCCGTCGGGCTTGATCAGGACGAGGGTGCGCTCAGTGGTCACAACTGCTCCAATGCGTTGGTGGGGTTTCGGGATAAGTCTACGGGGACTGCGCTGCGCGGAGTCCCCGTAGTCAGGGGGTCTGCGGTTGCCCGGACCCGGCGGCCTGGTCCGGGTGTGCGGCTTCCCATTCGGCCTGCTCACGGGCGCGCTGGGCCGCTTCACGGTCCAGCCTGATGCCGGTCCGGATCCCATACCACCAGGCAAGGGCGAACAGGCCCCCCACCAGGAACATGGCGGGCTCGAAAATGCCCGTCAGGATCAGGACGATCTGCAGGATCCATCCCAGTCCCACGCCCCAGGCTTTGGTGAGGAACGCGCAGGCCACGATCATCAGCACGCTCAGGGCGACGCCCACGCCCAGGATGAGCGCCGGCGGAAACTCGCCGCGGCGCAGCCCAAACACCGCCAGGGTGGCGAAGAACATCACGAAGGCTTCCAGCAGCAGGACCGTGGAGGCGAACATCACCTTGGTGGAGCGGCGCTTCCTGGGCATGCCCGGCCGCCATTCGCGCTGGGCTTTGGTCAGTTTGGCCATCCCCTACGCCTCCGTCTTTCCGAGCAGGATGCGGGCTTCGGCCACAAGGGTGATGGAGCCGGTCACCAGCACGCCGCCGGAAAGGTCGTCGTTGGCTTCGGCCCGTTCCACGGCCCACTCCAGGGCGTCGTCGAGCTTTTCGGCGATGTGGACGTTGTCCTCGCCGAATCCCAGGTCCACCGCAAGCTCGGCCAGTTCCGCGGCGGGGACAGCCCGCGGGGAGTTCGACTGCGTGAAGCAGTACTCCTCGGCCATGCCGCCCAGCGATTCCTTGAGCTGGCGGAGGATTTCCTCGGCGTCCTTTTCCTTCAGCACACCCACCACCGGGACGAGCCGCGTGAACGTAAACGCCTCCTGCAGCGCGGCGGCCGAGGCCTTGATCCCGTCCGGGTTATGGGCGGCATCAACGATGATGGTGGGCGCGGTCCGTACCACCTCAAGCCTGCCGGGCGAGGTGACGGCGGCGAAGCCTTCCTGCAGCACCTCGAAGTCCAGTTCCTTTTCGCCGCCGAAGAAGGCTTCGAGGGCGGCCACCGCAACGGCGGCGTTCTGCGCCTGGTGCTCGCCGTGCAGCGGCACCAGCAGTTCCGGATAGCGCCCGGCGATGCCCTGGATGGTTACCACCTGGCCGCCCACCGCCACGGTGCGGGACTCCACGCCAAACTCCACGCCCTCAAAGCGGAACGGCACCCCCACGTCCTTTGCCTTCTCCAGGAGGACCTGGGCGGCGTCCAGGGGCTGGGCCGCGCTAATGAGGTACCCGCCGGGCTTGATGATGCCCGCCTTTTCCAGGGCAATGTCCCCGGTGGTGTCGCCCAGCAGGTCGGTGTGGTCCAGCGAGATCGGCGTGATGACGGAAACCTGGCCGTCACCGACGTTGGTGGCATCCGTGATGCCGCCCAGCCCCACCTCGATAATGCCCACGTTGACGGGCTGGTCCGCGAAGATGGCGAAGCCCAGGATGGTGAGGCACTCGAAGTACGTCAGCCGGGGCTGCCCGTCCGCTTCCAGCTCGGAATCAACAATCTGCAGGTAGGGGCGGATCTCGTCCCAGATCCGGACAAACGTTTCATCCGAAACGGGATGACCGTCGATGCTGATTCGTTCCGTGACCTTGGACAGGTGCGGGCTGGTGTAGCGGCCCGTGCTGAGCCCGTGGGCCCGCAGGACGGACTCGATCATGCGGGCGGTGGAGGTCTTGCCGTTCGTGCCGGTCACGTGGATGATCGGGAACGCCTTGTTGGGTTCGCCGAGCACATCCATGGCCCGGAACAGCGGCGCGAGCCGGGGCTCCATCTTGTTTTCGGGCGCCCGCCCCAGAAGCTCCGCATAGACGCTTTCCACGGAAAATTCGTCGGTCATGTCCTAGGCCTCCACTTTTTCGACGGCGACGGCCGGTTCTTCGACGTCTGCCGGTTCGGCTGCCAGGTCCACGGTCAGGGTCTCGCCCTTGACCAGTTCGGCGTTCGCCAGCAGTGCGTCCACAACATTTTGCCGGGCGGTGACGGACGTCCTGATCCGGTCGCTGACGTTAAGCCCGGCATCCTTGCGTGCCTGCTGGATGGCGCGGACCATGTCGCGTGCCAGTCCTTCGGCCTCAAGCTCCGGGGTCACCTCCGTGTTGAGGACCACGAAGCCGCCGCCGGGGAGCACGGCGACAGACGCCGACCCGCCCTCGGATTCGGCCACAACGGTTTCCAGCGTGTACTCCTGCGGTTCCAGCTGGAGCCCTCCCGCGGTGACCACACCGTCGTCGTCCACTGACCAGTCGCCGGACTTGGAGCCCTTGATGGCGGCCTGGACGTTCTTGCCCAGGCGCGGGCCCGCTGCCCGGGCGTTGACCACCAGCTTCTGCTGGATGCCGAACTCCTCCGGAGCGGCGGTGGCTGCGTCAAGCAGCCGCACGGAACGGAGGTTGAGCTCGTCCGCGACGACGGCGGCGAAGCCTTCCAGCGCGTCGGCACCGGGTGCCACCACCGTGAGTTCCTGCAGCGGCAGGCGGACACGCAGGTTGGCTGCCTTGCGGAGTGACGAACCGGTGGAGCAGATCTGCTGGACCCGGTCCATGGCCTGGACCAGGTCCGGGTTCGCAGGGAACAACCCGGCGTCGGGCCAGTCGGCCAGGTGTACGGACCGGCCGCCGGTGAGCCCGCGCCAGATTTCCTCGGACACCAGGGGCAGCAGCGAAGCCGCGGCCCGGGAGACCGTCTCGAGAGCCGTGTACAGCGCGTCGAAGGCATCCCGGTCTTCGTCGAAGAAGCGCTGGCGGCTGCGGCGGACGTACCAGTTGGTGAGCATGTCCAGGTAGCTGCGCAGTTCATCGCAGGCCCCGGAGATGTCATAGGTGTCCAGTTGCGCGGTCATGTTCCGGACCAGGTCGCCCGTGTTGGCCAGCAGGTACCGGTCCAGAGTGTCGCTGTACCCGTCGTAGCGCAGGGTGGCGTCGTAGCCGGCGCCGCCGTTGGCCGCGTTCGTGTACAGCGTGAAGAAGCTGTACACGTTCCACAGCGGCAGGATGACCTGGCGGACGCCGTCGCGGATCCCCTGCTCGGTGACCACCAGGTTGCCGCCGCGCAGGATGGGGCTGGACATCAGGAACCAGCGCATGGCGTCGGAACCGTCGCGGTCCAGCACCTCGGACACGTCGGGGTAGTTGCGCAGGCTCTTGGACATTTTCTGCCCGTCGGAGCCCAGCACGATGCCGTGGCTGATGACGTTGCGGAACGCCGGCCGGTCGAACAGTGCCGTCGACAGGATGTGCAGCATGTAGAACCAGCCGCGGGTCTGGCCGATGTATTCGACAATGAAGTCGGCCGGATTGTGGGTGTCGAACCAGGCCTCGTTTTGGAACGGGTAGTGTACCTGGCCGTACGGCATGGAGCCGGAGTCGAACCAGACGTCCAGCACGTCCTCCACGCGGCGCATCACGGACTGGCCCTCTTCGGGCGTCCGGGGGTCGTCGGGGTTGGGGCGGGTGAGTTCGTCAATGAACGGGCGGTGCAGGTCCACCTGGCCGTCGTTGTTCAGCGGCAGCCGGCCAAAGTCCGCCTCGATCTCGGCCAGGGAGCCGTACACGTCCGTGCGGGGGTATTCGGGGTCGCTGGACTGCCACACCGGGATGGGGCTGCCCCAGTAGCGGTTGCGGCTGATGGACCAGTCGCGGGCGTTTTCCAGCCATTTGCCGAACTGGCCGTCCTTGACGTTGCCGGGGATCCAGTTGATCTCCTGGTTCAGCTCGGACATCCGGTCCTTGAACTTGGTGACTTCCACGTACCAGGAGGACACCGCGCGGTAGATCAGGGGGTTGCGGCAGCGCCAGCAGTGCGGGTAGCTGTGCTCGTAGCTTGCCTGCCGGACCAGGCGGCCCTGGGCGCGGAGCACCTGGGTGATGGGCTTGTTGGCTTCGAAAACCTGCAGACCCACGATGTCGTGCAGGTCGCCGTGCTTGAACAGGGGCAGGAACTTGGCGCCCTCGTCGACGGACAGGATCACCGGGATGCCGGCCTCTTCGCAGACCTTCTGGTCATCCTCACCGTAGGCGGGAGCCTGGTGGACGATGCCGGTGCCGTCCGTGGTGGTGACGTAGTCGGCCACCAGGATCCGCCAGGCGTTCTCCATGCCGTACTTTTCGTTGTCGGCGAAGTCCTGCCACAGCGGCTGGTACGCCAGGCCCTCCAGCTCCGCGCCGGTGTGGGTGGAGACCACGGCGGCCTGGGCATCCTCGTAATTGTCGTAGCCCAGGTCCTTGGCATAGGCGCCCACCAGGTCAGCCGCCAGCAGGAAGCTGCCGGTGATGGGGGCATCGGCCGAGGCCGCCTTGATGCCGTTGGGGCCTGCCGGGAGGACGGCATAGGTGATGGAGGGCCCGACGGCGAGCGCGGCGTTGGTGGGCAGCGTCCAGGGGGTGGTGGTCCACGCGAGGGCCTGGACGCCGGCCAGCTGCCGCGAGAGCTCGGACTCCCCCGCCGTGATGGGGAACGTCACGGTCACGGTCTGGTCCTGGCGGTTCTTGTAGACGTCGTCGTCCATGCGCAGTTCGTGGTTGGACAGCGGCGTCTCGTCCTTCCAGCAGTAGGGCAGCACGCGGTAGCCGTTGTAGGTCAGGCCTTTTTCGTGCAGCTGCTTGAAGGCCCAGAGGACCGACTCCATGTACTCCACGTTGAGGGTTTTGTAGTCGTTGTCGAAGTCCACCCAGCGGGCCTGGCGGGTGACGTAGTTGCGCCATTCGTCGGCGTACTTCATCACCGACGCACGGCAGGCGTCGTTGAACTTGTCGATGCCCATGGCTTCGATCTGGGTTTTGTCCGTCATGCCCAGCTGCTTCATCGCTTCCAGCTCGGCGGGAAGCCCATGGGTGTCCCAGCCAAAGCGGCGCTCTACACGCTTGCCGCGCTGGGTCTGGTAGCGGCCCACCAGGTCCTTGGCGTATCCGGTGAGCAGGTGGCCGTAGTGGGGCAGGCCGTTGGCGAACGGGGGGCCGTCGTAGAACACGAACTCGTTGCTGCCGGGTTCACCGCCGGGGGCGTCGGCGCTGCGCTGGTCGATGCTGGCCTGGAATGTGCCGTCCTGGTCCCAGTACTTCAGGATGCGCTCTTCGATCTCCGGGAACTTCACGGAGGCGGAAACGCCTGCACTGCCGCTGGTGGAGGCTGAGGCCTTGGGGTAATACGTCATTCTCGACATCCTGGGTTGAGCGTGGCGAACTGCCGGCAGGTGCCGGGCAGTTCCGTTCAGGATGCGAGGACGGCTGCCGTGCTGTCCGGGGACTGCACGCTCACCGCGGTACCACCTCACTTACCGGCGCTGCACGCCCCCTGGGGAACGGGCTCTGCTCCGGCCTCTCATTGACTGCTGTGACGGGCTTACCCGTCCGGTTCTACTGGCGCTGGCCGCCGTGCTGGCAGTTTCGCGTGTTCTTCCGGAAGCTCACCGGTGATTGCCGGGTCGTAGCTGTCTTTCGAGTCTACTATTGCCGCGGCCTCCAGTGCCATTCCCCGTATCTCCAGGGCGTCAGCTTTTCCTGATCAGCTTGTGGTTGGCTGCCTGCGCCACAGGCCGGATGACAATCTGGTCCAGGTTGACGTGGTGCGGGGCGGTGACGGCGTAGCGCACCACGTCGGCGACGTCTTCGGCCGTGAGCGGCTTCTCCACTCCCTGGTAGACCTTGTCCGCGGCCTGCCGGTCTCCGAGCCGGTTGAGAGCGAATTCCTCCGTGTAGACGAGGCCGGGGGCAACCTCGATCACGCGGACGTTGTGTTCGGCTTCCTCCAGCCGCAGCGCTCCCGTCATGGCGTGCTGGGCGAACTTCGCCGCGTTGTAGCCGCCGCCGCCTTCGTAGGCCGCCAGCGCCGCCGTCGATGTCAGATTAAGCACCGTGCCTTCACCGGTGGCCCGCAGCATGGGCAGGAATGCCCGGGTCAGTTTCATGGTCCCCAGGACGTTGACGCGGTACATCCATTCCCAGTCGTCCGTGCTGGCCCCGCCGATGGTGTCGGCGCCCCTGGCGCCGCCTGCGATATTGATCAGGGTGTCGACGCCGCCGGCTTCGGTAACCTGGGAGAGGAGCCGGGACACGTCGTCGTCCTCGGAAATATCGGCAGGGATGGCCACCGCGCCCGTCTCGGCGGCCAGTACCGCCAGGCGGTCCGCCCGGCGGGCCACGGCAAACACGGTCCATCCGGCGGTCCGCAGGGCGCGGACGGTGGCTTCCCCAATGCCGCTGCTTGCACCCGTCACCAAAGCTGCCTTGTTCTGCACGTCATCAGTCATGGCACCACCCTAACCGCGCCCGCCCGGACAGGCCGCGGCGGCTGTTAAACAGCGTTATCTGGAGGGACGGGCTGGAAGGCAGTCCAGCAGGACCTGCGCACGGTCGGCCCCGCTATGGCTCGCTACTCCCTGCTGCGTTCTGTGGGATTGAACAGAACATGAAAGAATTGCCGAATGGCTGAAGACAAACAGGGTACAGACACGCCCACCACCGCCCCCATCAACGTTCCGGACAAGCCGGCCCTCGAAGGCCTTGAGGCTGCCCTGACGCAGCGCTGGCTGACCGAAGGGACCTACAAGTTCAACCCGGACACCACCCGGGAGCAGGTCTATTCGATCGACACTCCCCCGCCCACCGCCTCGGGCTCCCTGCACGTGGGGCACATGTTTTCCTTCACCCAGACGGACGTCCTGGCGCGCTACCAGCGCATGACGGGCAAGAACGTCTTCTACCCCATGGGCTGGGACGACAACGGCCTGCCCACCGAACGCCGGGTGCAGAACTACTACGGCGTGCGCTGTGACCCCGCCATTCCGTACAACGCCGACTACCGGCCGCCGGCGCAGCCCGCCAAGAACCAGCGCGACTTCGACGTCGTCTCGCGCCGGAACTTCATTGAACTCTGCGAGGAACTCGCCGTTGAGGACGAGAAGGTCTTCGAGAGCCTCTTCCAGCAGCTGGGCCTCTCGGTCGACTGGGAACTGACCTACCGCACCATCGACGACGCCTCCCGCGAAGTCTCCCAGCGCGCCTTCCTGGCCAACCTGGCCAGCGGTGACGCCTACATGGCCGAAGCACCCACGCTGTGGGATGTAACGTTCCGTACCGCGGTTGCGCAGGCCGAGCTTGAGGACCGTGAGGTTGCCGGAGCGTACTACCGCTACCCGTTCTTTACGGAAGACGGCGAAAAGATCTTCATCGAAACAACCCGGCCCGAGCTCCTGGCGGCGTGCGCCGCCCTGGTGGCAAACCCCGACGACGAGCGGTACCAGCCGCTGTTCGGCAAAAAGGTCACCTCCCCGGTCTTCGGCGTCGAGGTAGAGGTTAAGGCCCACCCTCTGGCAAAGGCGGACAAGGGCTCCGGCATCGCCATGGTGTGTACCTTCGGTGACCTCACGGACGTCACCTGGTGGCGCGAACTTCAGCTGCCCACCCGGGCGATCGTAGGCCGTGACGGCCGCATCGTCACCGAGACCCCGGACTGGATCACCACTGACATCGGCCGCGAGGGCTTCGCCGCGATTGCGGGCAAGACCGTCTTTAGCGCCAAGGAAGCCGTGGTGAAGCTCCTGGAAGCTGCCGACCTGCTCGACGGCGAACCCAAAAAGATCATGCACCCGGTGAACTTCTACGAAAAGGGTGACAAGCCCCTGGAAGTTGTCACCTCACGCCAGTGGTACATCCGCAACGGGGGCCGGGACGAGGACCGCCGGGAACGCCTGATTTCCCGCGGCCACGACATCAATTTCCACCCCGCCTTCATGCGCTCACGGTACGAGAACTGGATTGCCGGCCTTAACGGCGACTGGCTGGTCTCGCGCCAGCGCTTCTTCGGCGTGCCCATCCCCGTCTGGTATCCGCTCGATGCCGATGGCAACCCGGACTACGACGCCCCCATCGTGCCCTCCGACGAGCAGCTGCCGGTGGACCCGCTGGCTGAGGCAGCGCCAGGATACGACGAGTCCCAGCGCGACGTTCCCGGCGGCTTCACCGGCGACGCGGACATTTTCGACACCTGGGCAACCTCTTCCCTGACCCCGCAGATTGTGGGCGGCTGGAGCCGGAACGAGGACCTGTTCGCCAAGGTGTTCCCGTTCGACCTGCGCCCACAGGGCCACGACATCATCCGTACCTGGCTGTTCTCTTCCGTGGTCCGGGCCGATGCGCTGCAGAACACCGCCCCATGGAAGCATGCGGCCATCTCAGGATGGATCCTGGACCCGGACCGCAAAAAGATGTCCAAGTCCAAGGGCAATGTGGTGGTCCCCACCGACGTGCTGGACGAGTTCGGTTCCGACGCCGTCCGGTACTGGGCCACATCAGCGAAGCTCGGTGCTGACACGGCCTACGAAATTGCCCAGATGAAGATCGGCCGGCGCCTGGCCATCAAGCTCCTGAACGCGTCCAAGTTCGTACTGAACCTGGGTGCCACGGAGGCATCGGTGCTGTCCGGTGACCTGTCGGTGCTCAGCAACCCGCTGGACCGGGCGGTCCTGGCCCAGCTGGCCGAGGTTGTGGCGCAGTCCACCAAGGCGTTCGAGAACTACGATTACGCCCGTGCACTGCAGATCACCGAGAGCTTCTTCTGGCAGTTCACCGACGACTATGTGGAGCTCATCAAGGACCGCGCTTATGGTGCCGCCGGCGAAGCCGAGCAGGCCTCGGTGCTCGCAGCCCTGGCCACCACCCTTGACACCCTGCTGCGCCTGTTCGCGCCGTTCCTGCCCTTCGCCACCGAAGAGGTATGGAGCTGGTGGCGGAACGGCTCTGTCCACCGTGCCGAATGGCCTGCAGCGCTGGAGATTCCGGGCGGAGACACCACGATGCTGGCTACGGTGGGCGTTGCACTCAGCGGTGTCCGGAAGGCGAAGTCCGAGGCAAAGGTCAAGCAGCGCACGGAGGTGCTGTCGGCCACCATCACGGCTCCGGAGGCGCTGACCGCGCAGCTCCGGGCCGGCCTTTCAGACCTGAAGGCTGCGTCCAACGCCCGAGAGATCACCCTGGTGGCGGCCGAGGGCGAGCTGTCCGTCAGCGACGTGGCCCTCGCGGCTTCGGATGAGCCTGCCAAGGCATAACTTCCGGCCAAGCCCGCCTGTTTGAGGGCAAAGGGGAAGCCCCATCAGCGTTTTGCCGTTGGTGGGGCTTCGACTTTTCGGCCATTTGGTGACGTCTTTAATGGTCTGGCAGGATCCTCGGATCTTCAGGTCTTCCTACCTCGTCACTGGTAGCTTATATCCGGCTTTGCCGATGGCTGCGTCAAATATATATCACTGAATCTTTGGTTCCTGCGTCCCGCTTCTTTCGAAGTGGGTAAGAACCATTGTTGTCCCGGGCAGGGCCAAGCGCAAGGGCCCCGGGAGAACTACAAGCAGGTAGTTCTCCCGGGGCCCTTAGATGTTCACAGAGGGGCCGGTTCAGCTGAACTCCGGACGCTCCGTGCGGCTGCGCTTGAGCTCGAAGAAGTGCGGGTAGGCAGCAAGGGCAGTGGTGGCGTCCCACAGCTTGCCGGCCTCTTCGCCCCGTGGAATGCGGGTGAGGACGGGGCCGAAGAACGCCGTTCCGTTGAAGGCCACCACCGGTGTGCCGACGTCCTGGCCCACCAGGGAAATGCCTTCCTCGTGGCTTGCCCGGAGCTGCACATCATAGGCGTCGTTGGTTGCAGCTTCGGCCAGGGAGGACGGAAGGCCGCATTCCGCGAGGGCCTTGGTGATCACGAGGCCCCGGTCCTTTTCGCCGGCGTCGTGGATCAGCGTTCCCATGCCGTCGTACAGGGCTTTGACCGCCTCCTGGCCGTGCTCCTGCTGGGCGGCGATGATCACGCGGACCATGCCCCAGGCGTTATCCATGGATTCCCGGTAGGAAGGCTCCAGGTCGCGTCCTTCGTTGAGGACCGCGAGGCTCATGACGTGCCATTGCGTTTCGATGTCGCGGACGCCTTCAACCTCGCCAATCCAGCGCGAAGTGATCCAGGCGAAGGGGCACAGCGGATCAAACCAGAAGTCGGCCTTGTTCTTTACGGATTCAGGCATAGCGGATCCTTCAGGGGCGGGCGGCTGCGCAGGTGGCAGCCACGCCTGGCAGGGGGTAATTCGTGCAGTGGCTAGGCGGACTTCCGCCGCTTGGCGGCGTGCGGGATCATGGTGGGCTCGGCACCCTTCAGGACAACGTCCTCGGTGATGACCACACTCGCCACGTCCTCGCGGCTGGGGAGATCGAACATCACGGGAAGGAGCACTTCCTCCATGATGGCCCGCAGCCCGCGAGCACCGGTGCCCCGCTCCAGGGCCTGCTCGGCGATGGCATCGAGTGCCGTGTCATCGAAGACCAGTTCCACACCGTCGATCTGGAACATCTTCTGGTACTGCTTGACCAAGGCATTCTTGGGTGTGGACAGGATCTGGATCAGGGCGTCCCGGTCCAGGTTGGAGACCGTGGTAATGACGGGGAGCCGGCCGATGAATTCGGGGATCAGGCCAAACTTGAGCAGGTCCTCCGGCATCACTTCGCCATAGGAATCGACCTTTTTGCTGGCCTCGTTGAGCGGTGCACCAAAACCGATTCCCTTGCGGCCGGAACGCGATCCGATGATCTCCTCCAGGCCGGCGAAGGCGCCTGCGACGATGAACAGGACGTTGGTGGTGTCGATCTGGATGAATTCCTGGTGCGGGTGCTTCCGGCCGCCCTGCGGCGGTACCGAAGCAACGGTGCCCTCCAGTATTTTCAGCAGCGCCTGCTGGACACCCTCGCCGGAGACGTCACGGGTGATGGAGGGGTTTTCGCTCTTGCGGGAGATCTTGTCGATCTCGTCGATGTAGATGATGCCCTGTTCGGCCTTTTTGACGTCGTAGTCGGCCGCCTGGATGAGCTTGAGGAGGATATTCTCCACGTCCTCGCCGACGTAGCCCGCCTCGGTGAGTGCCGTTGCATCCGCGACGGCGAAGGGTACGTTAAGGCGCCGGGCGAGGGTTTGGGCCAGGTAGGTCTTGCCGCAGCCGGTGGGACCGATCAGCAGGATGTTCGACTTGGCGATTTCGACGTCATCATGGTGCCCGCCGTCGGCGAGGCTGCCGGACTTGGGGGCGTGGCCGGCCTGGATGCGCTTGTAGTGGTTGTAGACGGCGACGGCGAGGGAACGCTTGGCAGGTTCCTGGCCGATGACGTATTCCTGCAGGAAATCGAAAATCTCGCGGGGCTTGGGCAGTTCAAAGCTCCCCAGGTCAGCGACTTCCGCGAGCTCCTCTTCGATGATTTCGTTGCAGAGCTCAATGCACTCATCGCAGATATAGACCCCGGGCCCGGCAATGAGCTTGCGCACCTGCTTCTGGCTCTTTCCACAGAAAGAGCACTTCAGCAGATCCGTGCTCTCGCCAATCCGAGCCATATGTGAACCCCTTAGTATCCTGCTGCCTGGCAGCCTTGCACCGTTGCTGGAATCTATCCCGGACCGCGAGGGCCGGTTGTGACAACATCCACTCTAGGTCACATTGGCTCCCAAGGGTGGAAGGAAAAGGCCGGTGGGGCCAAATGAACTGGCCCGCACCGGCGCTTTACGTACTGCTACCTCGTAATTGCCTGAGGTTTGATCTTGCGTGAATCGAGGACCTGGTCGATCAGCCCGTATGCCTGGGCTTCGTCGGCGGTGAGGATCTTGTCACGCTCGATATCGTTGTTGACCTGCTCCGACGTACGGCCCGAGTGGTGGGCCAGGGTGTCTTCAAGCCAGGACCGCATGCGCATGACCTCTGCCGCCTGGATCTCCAGGTCGGAAGCCTGTCCGCCCTGGCCGCCGGAGAGGGCCGGCTGGTGGATCAGGACACGGGCGTTGGGCAATGCCAGACGCTTGCCGGGGGTTCCGGCGGCGAGGAGGACGGCCGCGGCGCTTGCGGCCTGTCCCAAACAAACGGTCTGGATTTCCGGCCGAATGTACTGCATGGTGTCGTAAATGGCAGTCATGGCGGTGAAGGACCCGCCCGGGGAGTTGATGTAGAGGGTGATGTCGCGGTCCGGGTCGGTGGACTCGAGGACCAGCAACTGGGCCATGATGTCATCAGCGGAAGCGTCATCCACCTGCACACCGAGGAAGATAATGCGGTCCTCGAAGAGCTTGGTGTAGGGGTCCTGGCGCTTGAAGCCGTACGGGGTGCGCTCCTCGAACTGCGGCAGGACGTAGCGGCTGGACGGAAGATTACCGGCGGACCACCCGAAGTTGTAGTTCATTTCATTGCTCCTGATCTGAGTGTTCTTGATGCCGGGTTAGTTCTGTGAGGCAGTCTCGCCGGAGGTGCCGTTGGCGGTGCCGCCACCGCCGGACACGGAACCTGCGTGCGCGGCAATCTTGTCAAAGAAGCCGTACTCCAGGGCCTCGGTGGCCGTGAACCACTTATCGCGGTCGTTGTCCTTGAGGATGGTATCGACGGTCTGGCCGGTCTGCTCGGCGGTCAGCTCCGCCATGACCTTCTTCATGTGCAGGATGAGCTCTGCCTGGATCTTGATGTCCGAGGCGGTGCCGCCGATGCCGCCGGAAGGCTGGTGCATCAGGACGCGGGCGTTAGGGGTGGCGTACCGCTTGCCCTTGGTGCCGGAGGACAGCAGGAACTGCCCCATGGACGCGGCCAGGCCGGTTGCCACGGTGACGACATCGTTGGGGATGAACTGCATGGTGTCGTAGATGGCCATGCCGGCCGTGACAGAGCCGCCCGGAGAGTTGATGTAGAGGTAGATGTCCTTGTCCGGGTTCTCGGCGGACAGGAGGAGCAGCTGAGAGCAGATGGCGTTCGCATTGTCGTCCCGCACCTCCGACCCCAGCCAGATGATCCGCTCCTTCAGCAGGCGGTTGTAAATGTAGTTGTCCTGGGCTGCAGGATCGACGGTCGCCATCCGGGGGGCCTCTGGGTGCTGTGACATGTTTACTTACCTCTCGCTGGTGACGGTGACATCACTGAAAATCACTACTTGGACACTAACCGGTTTCACCGACATTTTGTTCGTGCCCCGAGGGCTGTTCGCTGACGGCGCACGATCGGCGGACCAGACGCGCCGGAGCCCTGCCGGAACGCGAACGGCCCCCGGATCTCGCGATCCGGGGGCCGTTCCATGCGTCGTGGGACTAGGCCTTTGCCTCGGCCTTGTCGTCCTCGGCAGCGGTGCCGGTGGCTTCGGTGTCGGCTGCCTCGGCTTCTACAGCCGGAGCTTCTTCTTCGCCGCCGGGGCGCACGAAGTCGCTCAGGTCAACAGCGTTGCCCTCGGTGTCGGTCACGGTGGCCTGGCCCAGGACGACGGCCAGCGCCTTGCGGCGGCGGACCTCGGAAACCATCATGGGGACCTGGCCGCTCTGATCGATGATCTGGGCGAACTGGTTCGGGTCCATGCCGTACTGGCTGGCGGTGGTGACGATGTAGTCGATCAGCTCGTTCTGGCTGACGTTGACTTCTTCCTTCTCAGCGATGGCGTCGAGGATGATCTCGTTCTGGAAGGCGCGGGCGGTGTTGGCGCGGACCTCTTCACGGTGCTCCTCGGTGTCGTGCTCGCCCTCACCGTGGCCGTTGCCCTCCTTGAAGTGGGCTTCGAGCTGCTCTTCGACCACCGAGTCCGGAACAGGAACCTCGACGAGCTCAACGAGCTTGTCCAGGACCTTGTCGCGGGCCTCGACGCCCTGCTCGACAACCTTTGAGTCGGCAGCCTGCTTGGCAAGGTCTTCGCGGAGTTCGGCGAGGGTGTCGAACTCCGAAGCCAGCTGGGCGAAGTCGTCGTTCGCTTCGGGCAGCTCGCGCTCCTTGACGGCCTTGACAACGACCTTGACCTGGGCCTCTTCGCCGGCGTGGTCGCCGCCCACCAGGGTGGTGTTGAAGATGGCGTCCTCGTCGGTGCTGAGGCCGGTCACGGCTTCGTCGAGGCCTTCGAGCATGGTGCCGGAGCCAACCTGGTAGGACAGGCCGGCTGCGGAGTCCACGTCCTCGCCGTCGATGGTGGCGGTGATGTCGATGGTGAGGAAGTCACCGTCGGCTGCGGGACGGTCGACGGACTTCAGCGTGCCGAAGCGGCCCCGCAGTTCGTCCAGGGCCTTGTCCACGTCTTCGTCGGACGACTGTGCGGCTGCAACCTCAACCTTGATGCCGGCATAGTCCGGCAGTTCGATTTCGGGGCGGACGTCAACCTCGGCGGCGAACTTCAGGCCGCCGTCCGTGGCGGAGGGGTCCGGAACCTCGGTGATTTCGACCTCGGGACGGCTCAGGGGGCGGATGCCGGATTCCTGCACGGCAGCCTGGTACCAGCCGTTGAGGCCGTCATTGATGGCCGTCTCCAGGACGTAGCCGCGGCCGACGCGCTGGTCGATGAGCTTTGCGGGCACCTTGCCCTTACGGAACCCAGGAACCTGGATCTGCGAAGCAACAGTCTTGTAAGCCGAGTCGATGCTGGGCTTCAGTTCCTCAAAGGGAACCTCAACGTTGAGCTTGACCCGCGTGGGGGTGAGGTTCTCGACAGCGCTCTTCACGGTCTAAGTACTCCTGGGTTTGTGGGATGGGTTTCTGCAAACGCAATGTTTTGTCCAGGCCGAGTGGTCCGGGCCGCAGAGTCGGGGTGACAGGATTTGAACCTGCGACTTCCTGCTCCCAAAGCAGGCGCTCTAGCCAAGCTGAGCTACACCCCGTTAGTGCACAGGCAAGTCTACGGTGATACGCGCCGTCTTTGCACATTTGACACGTAGCCCCTGGATTAGGTTTAGTTGTATCCGGCTTGAACAGCCAGCCCGAAGTTTCCAGCTGCTAATGTTGCAGATGGATCTTCCTTCGGGGACGTAGCTTAATGGTAAAGCCTCAGTCTTCCAAACTGATTACGCGGGTTCGATTCCCGTCGTCCCCTCTGCGGAACAAACGAAAAAGGCCCCTCACCGAGGGGCCTTTTTGTGTTTGGGGCCGTTTTCGTGTTTCAGTCCTTCTTCGTGGGTCAGGAAAGAAATTCAGGCTGACTGCTGGCAGTTCGGGCACCAGTACAGCTTTCGGGCAACCAACTCGGCGATCAGCACGGTGGTGCGGCAGACCCTGCACGGCAGTCCGTTGCGCTTGTAGACGAAGTGCGCGTCCTCCCGGGCAGGGAACGTATGGGTCTTCACGACGGCGGCCGGCTTCCCTGTGCCCGCTTTCTGATTGCCCGCTTTCCCGTTGCCTGTCCAGTACTTGGGCGGGGTGGTGATGATCCGGCCGTCGGCCACGCCGTCGTTCATGAGGGATACAACGTCGCGCCACAGTTTCCGGGCAGTGGCATCCGGCACGGCAGCCCCCGGCAGCCAGGGGTCCAGGCGCAGGCGGAAGAGGACCTCGGCGCGGTACACGTTGCCCACGCCGGCGATGATCTTCTGGTCCATCAGCAGCGCGGCCACGGGCGTTTTCCGGGCCTGCAGGTTGGCGGCAAACCTGCCGGCATCGCCCCGAAGGTTACGCAATGGGTCAGGGCCCAGCCGGGCGAGCACTGCGTCAGCTTCGGCGGCGGTGATGGTTTCGCAGGTTGTTGCACCGCGCAGGTCGGCCCAGCCGTGGGCTGACGCAAGCCTTACCCGGACCGCCCCCACCGGGGCCGGCGGCCCTTCATAGGGGGCACCGGCGTCGTCCTCCCCGTCGGCGAAGGCTTCCTGCTCTCCCACCCGGCGGGGCGCACCAATGCTGGAAGACCCCGTGAAGGTGCTGTCGCCGCCGAAGCTCCAGGCACCGTAAAGGCCCAGGTGGACGTGCAGCACCAACGCGTTGTCGAAGTGCAGGAAGAGGTGCTTCCCGTGGGCTTCGGCGGCGAGCAGCGTATGGCCGTCGAGCAGCGCCGCTCCCCCGCTGAACCTGCCCTGGGGGCTGGTCACGGCGAGGCTTTCCCCGGTGAAAACGTCCCCGAACTGGCGCGCCAGGCGCCGGACCGAATGCCCTTCCGGCACTACTCGACAACCTCGCCGGTGGCCTCGTAGGCGGCGATCTTGCCAATTCTGCGGACGTGCCGCTCGTCGTTGCTGAAAGGCTCGGCCAGGAAGGCTTCGATAAGTTCCGTTGCTTCCTCCACCGTGTGCTGCCGGCCGCCCACGGCCACCACGTTCGCGTCGTTGTGCTCACGGGCGAGGGTAGCCGTGGAGTGGTTCCAGGCGAGGGCTGCCCTGACGCCCTTGACCTTGTTCGCCGCGATCTGCTCACCGTTGCCTGATCCGCCCAACACGATGCCCAGTGCGTGGACACCGGCCTGCTGGTCAGCCACTACAGCCAGGGCGGCGTTGATGCAGAAGGACGGGTAGTCGTCCTGGGCGTCGTAGACCTGGGGTCCGTGGTCCACCACTTCGTATCCCTTGGCCGTCAGATGGGACACGAGGTGGGCGCTGAGCTCCATGCCTGCGTGGTCGGTGGCGATGTGGACCCGCGGGAAGGCAGGGGAAGAGGTCACGAGCAGAATCCGTTCAGTTGGCGGCGCTGGCAGCCGGCACGGAAGGCGCCGGCCCGTAGAACAACACGGACAAGAATACTAGGACTCCGGCAGGCCTGCCGCAGGCGAGGGGCCGCCGCCCCGCCTTGCCCGGGCAGCCACCCGGGTGAGGACTTCGGCCAAGCGGGCGGCCGAGGCCTGGCTTCCGCCGCTCACCGCGAGCCGCTGTCCGTCCGTTTTGCTGACGACGACGGCGGGGCCGCTGCTGACGAGCATGGCGGCGGTTCCCCCGTGGTTCCGGTAGCCCCACCCGCCGTAGTCGGCAGCCCGGACATCCGCTGCGCTGGCGGCCGAGATGGAGCCGGCAGGAATGTCCATGACCGGCACGACGCCGGCCAGCAGGACTTTCAGCCCGCCGCGGTCCGCCTTAACGCGGGCACACAGGAAGGCCGCCCCAAAGAAGGCCAGGACTATGAGCAGGACACCCAGCCACGGCACCACAATGGCGATCAGGGCGGCGGGGAACACGGAGGCGATGGCGATCATCACGAAGACCGAACTCCTGGCATGCACCCACAACCGGATGCTGTCCCGGGTCAGGTCCGGGTCAAGTTCTTTTGCGATGGCAAACTGCAGGGCCCGGTCGTCATCCGGCGACCACTGCTGGTCGGCCTTGAAGGCAAAGGCCACGATCACGCCAAGGGACACTGCGGCGCCGCTGCCGAGCGCAAGGACGGTGAGGTCAACCCGTGACTCGCGGGCATCGGCCACGCCGGCCTGGCCCACCAGGCCGGCAGCCAGGGCGGTGGTGATAAAGAGTGCCAGGAAAAGCCCGGCCCCCATCATGATGCGGCGCATCAGGACCGGCCTGCCCACCGGAACCGCCTGGTACAGGCCCAGCCAGCCGAAAACCAGGATCATCAACGCGCCGCCGCCCACGAAGGCGCCGAACGGCGCGAAGGCGGCGCCGCCGTCGTCCGTCCAGCGGATGGCGAGCGGCTCGGGGAGGTCCGGCCGCAGCAAAAACGCGCACACAACGAAACCGGCGGCCAGCATGACCGGAAACCCGACGGCAAAGCGCAAGGCCTTCGCATCCACCGAATCCAGATACTTTCCCATGACTTAACGCTACCCCTGGCGCCGGGACCGGGGCCCCTCCGCTCCGCCCGGCACAGCTGTGACCAGGGCAACTTGCCAAGGGGTCAGCCAATGCAAGAATGATCAGTGCCGGAGCTGGGTACCCCCAGCCGGCAACCGCAACTTTCTGGAGGTCCATTTGCCAGGCATGAACCTGACGCGCGCTGAGGCCCGCGAACGCGCCGAACTGATCACCGTCGAGTCCTATGAGGTCCAGCTGGACCTGACAAGGGGCGGGGAGGTTTTCGGGAGCACCACCACCGTAAAGTTCAGCGCGAAGCCTGGCTCCTCCACCTTCATCGACGCCGTGACCCGCACCGTGCACAGCGTGACGCTCAACGGCCGCAGCCTCGACCCGGCCACGGTGGCGGACGGCGTGCGCATCCAGCTGCCCGGCCTGCAGGAGACCAACGAGCTCACCGTCGTTGCCGACGCGCCGTTCATGAATACCGGCGAGGGGCTGCACCGCTTCGTGGACCCGGTGGACAACGAGGTCTACCTGTACACGCAGTTCGAGGTTCCCGATGCACGCCGGATGTTCGCCGTCTTTGAGCAGCCGGACCTGAAGGCGACCTTCGCGTTCACCGTGACGGCACCATCCCACTGGGACGTCATCTCCAACTCCCCCACCCCCGAGCCCGCCCCGGCCGCGCCGGGCGGCGACGGCGGCGCCCGCTCCACATGGACCTTCCCTGCCACCCCGCGGCTGTCCTCCTACGTCACCGCGCTGATTGCGGGCCCGTACCAGTCGGTGCGCAGCGAGGTGGCCAGTTCAGACGGGCGGGTTATCCCGCTGGGTGTCTTCGCACGGAAGTCGCTGATGCAGTACCTGGATGCGGAGAACATTTTCGAACTGACCCGGCAGGGCTTCAGGTTCTACGAGGCGCAGTTCGGCTGCCCCTACCCCTTCGAAAAGTACGATCAGCTGTTCGTTCCGGAGTTCAATGCCGGGGCCATGGAAAACGCCGGTGCTGTAACCATCCTGGAAGGCTATATTTTCCGCGGAAAGGTCACCGGCGCCCAGGTTGAGCGCCGCGCCATCACCGTCCTGCACGAACTGGCGCACATGTGGTTCGGGGACCTGGTGACGATGCGCTGGTGGAACGACTTGTGGCTCAACGAATCGTTCGCTGAGTACATGTCCCACCTTGCCGCGGTGGAAGCCACCTCCTTCACCAGCGCGTGGACCACCTTCGCCTCCCTGGAAAAATCCTGGGCATACCGCCAGGACCAGCTGCCCACCACCCACCCGATCTTCGCCGAGATCAACGACCTGCAGGACGTTGAGGTGAACTTCGACGGCATCACCTACGCCAAGGGGGCATCCGTCCTCCGCCAGCTGGTGGCGTGGGTGGGGCCGGAACAGTTCATGGCCGGCGTCCGTGAATACTTCGCCAAGCACTCCTGGCAAAACACCGAACTGGCCGACCTCATGGTGGAACTGGAGAAGGCCAGCGGGCGGGACCTGGATGACTGGGGACGGCAATGGCTTGAAACTGCGGGGGTGAACACCCTCGCACCGGAGCTGGAAGCTGATGCCGACGGTTCCCTGCGCTCCTTCACCATCGTCCAGTCCGCGGTGGAGGAATGGCCCACCATCCGCCCGCACAGGCTCGCGGTGGGCTTCTACAACCTCAACGCTGCCGGAAAGCTGGAGCGGGTGCACCGCGAGGAACTGGACGTCGACGGCGAACGCACCGACGTTCCCGCGCTGGTGGGCCTGCCCCAGCCGGACCTCATCCTGATCAATGACGACGACCTCGCTTTCGCCAAGGTCCGGCTGGACCCGAAGTCACTGGCAACGGCCACGGCACACCTCAAGGACTTCCAGGACAGCCTGCCGCGGACCCTCGTCTGGAATTCCGCCTGGGATGCAGCCCGTGACGGCGAGACCCCGGCCCGGAAATACGTGGAGCTCATCCTGTCCAACGTGGCGGCAGAGACGGACTCCTCCGTGATCCTGGTACAGCTCCGCCAGCTCGCCACCACGCTCAACTTCTACGTGGCCGAAGAGCACCGCGAGGCTGCCACAGCCGCCGCGGCGGACAGGCTCTGGGACCTCGCCTCCCAGGTTCCCGGCGGTTCCGACGCGCAGCTGCAGTTCGTGAAGTCCTTCGCCCTGCTGGCCGGCAGCGCGGCCCAGCTGGACAAGGTGGCAGGGCTGCTGGACGGATCGGCGGTCCTGGACGGACTGGCCGTTGACCAGGACCTTCGCTGGGAGCTCGTGGCTTCCCTCGTTGCCGGCGGGCGGATGGCACAGGAAGGGATCGACGCCGAACTGGCGCGCGACAACACCTCCAGCGGCCAGAACGCGGCGGCTCTGGCCAAGGCCGCCATCCCCACCCCCGAGGCGAAGGCCGCGGCCTGGGACTCGATCGTGGTCAAGGGCGAACTGTCCAACGCACTGCAGGGGTCGGCGGTGACCGGCTTCATGCGGGTCCTCGACCGGTCGCTGCTGGAACCCTACGCTGAGAAGTACTTCGAGGCGGTGCCGGGCATCGTCGAAAACCGCACGCACGCACTCGCCCAGCAGATCGTCGTCGGGCTCTACCCCGCGCTGCTGACCACCCAGGCCACCATTGACCGTACAGACGGCTTCCTGGCGGCCCTGCCGCCGGAGAGTGCCGCACTGCGGCGCATGATGCTGGAAAACCGCGACGGCGTTGCCCGGGCACTGCGCGCACGGGCCGCAGATGTGTAGCAACGGGGATGGGAGGAGGAACGCATGAGCCTGTCTGAGCACCGCTACGGCCTGGCCGTGGAGTGGACCGGCAACCTGGGTGACGGGACGTCGTCCTACCGCGGCTACTCGCGGGACCATGACGTGGTCATTCCCGGGTTGCCGGTCCTGAAGGGATCGGCTGACCCCACCTTCCACGGCGACCGGGAGCGGTACAACCCCGAACAGCTGCTCCTGGCGGCCCTGGCGCAGTGCCACCTGCTCTCCTATCTGCACGTGGCCGTCAAGCATGGTGTGGTGGTGACCGCTTACCGGGACGAGGCCTCCGGCCTGATGCGGCTGAACCGGGACGGCAGCGGACAGTTCGAGCGGGTGACGCTGCGTCCCCGTGTCACAGTCGCCGACGCCGGCCAGGTGGAGCTCGCCGGCCGGCTCCACCACGAGGCCAACAAGGTGTGTTTCATTGCCCGCAGCGTGAACTTTCCCGTGGACCATGAACCGGAAACGGTGGTGGCTTAGGCTCCCAGTCTGCTGACCAGCCGGGCCTCTGTGTCTGGCGCCAGTCCCGCCTTGCGGGGCCGGGCCAGCCCCCGGGCACGTTCATCCCGGAGCGTGTCCTCCAGGGTTTCCTGCCACGGCCGCAGCACCAGGCCGGCCGCCCGCGCGGCCTGGTTGCTGCGCGCCATAAAGCCCCCATGGTCCGGCGGGAGCCAGAGCGGCAGGGAATCGGGTCCCGCCCAATACCCCACTCCTTCAGCCACCAGCCAGTCTTCCGGTGCAGCCACCACAGAGCCGGTATTGCCGGCTATGTCGCCGGACGTGCCCACGTACTGGCCGAACGGCACCTGGTCCCCCACCGCGTTGAGCACGCCCCTGGTTCCCTGTTCCGCGGCGAGCAGGATCCAGGCTGCAAGGTCGCGGACGTCGATGACCTGCGTGGGATCCGCGTCAATGTCCGGAACGATGACGGGCCCGCTGTCCCGGGCGAAGCGGCCCGGCCAGTAGCCGTAACGGTCGGAACCGTCCCCGGGACCGCCAATAAGGCCTGCGCGGCAGAGGTGGACCCTGCCGCCCGCGGCCGCCAGGGTGGCTCCCTCAATGGCCACCTTCGATTCCCCGTAGTTCTCCGCCGTGGACTGCGTTCCGGACGGCAGAGAAGGCAAGAGCGCCGCGTCCTCCGCCGCGCCCGGCATGGAATGGTCGGCATACACGGAACAGCTGGACACGAAGGTCCAGTGGCCCGCCCGCTGTGCAAGGGCATCCAGGGCACCCTGTGCGGGGTCCGGATCGCGGGCAACCTCGATGACGGCGTCCCAGTCCCCCGACACACCGGCGTAGGCGTTCGCGCCCAGTGAACGGTCGGCCCTGATCCAGGCCGCACCGCTGGGCGGCTGTCCCGCTGATCCGCGGGCCAGGCACGTCACCTGGTGCCCGGCCGTCACTGCCTGGCCGGCGATTTCTGCTGACAGGAAGGCGGTTCCGCCGAGGACAAGGATGCGCATGGCCCCACGCTACGGCGCTAGGGTTAAGACAGAACAGAGGCTTCCGCGCCGGGCATAACCGGCGCTGAAGCAACTCGTCCCGGTTCTGCCGGCACAAACCCCAAGGAGCACTTCTTCCCTATGGTCAGCATGTTGTCAGTCCTCCCTTCCGCCGCCACCGACCCGGACGGCATCAGCATTACGGGGATCGTGATCAGCCTGGGCGTCGGCGTCGCCGTCTGGCTGGCGGCGACGTTCGTCATCTCCCGCATCACCTCGCGGGTGGCGTCCGGGAGCAACTTCTTCAAGAAACCCACGTTCAGATGGGCGGCTCCCGCTTTCCGGGCCTTGGATCACGAACGCCGGGTGCAGCGGGCGGAAACCATCGGTTCGCTGCTGAACAGCATCGTGGGGGTGCTGGTGGTTGTCATCACCGGCATGTACGTTCTGCAGAACCTTGACATCAACATCGCGCCGCTCCTGACCAGCGTCGGTATCCTCGGTGTGGCCATCGGCTTCGGCGCTCAGCAGCTGATCCGCGACTTCCTGGCCGGCATTTTCATTACCATTGAAGACCAGTTCGGCATCGGCGACGTGATCGAAACCAGCGAGGTGGTTGGCGTGGTTGAATCCATGGGCCTGCGCATCACGCGGGTCCGGTCCGACGACGGTGCCATCTGGTACCTGCGCAACGGTGAGATCCTGAGGGTAGGCAACCGTTCGCAGGGCAATTATGTGCCATTGCATGAATCGGAAGACGGCACCACGGACCAGAGCTCGGATCACGGCGCCGAGAACACCAAGACCGAGCAGAAAGCCGGAGAATAGCGATGACCATTCCCGTAGAGCCGCAGCAGCCACGCCAGCTGATGCAGAACGATCCCTTCAGCCAGCCCGGCTACACGGACAACTTCTATGACGCCGTGGGCGGCCACGAAACGTTCGTCAAGCTCATCGACATTTTCTACGACGGCGTGGCCACCGATCCGCTGCTGCGCCCGATGTACCCCGAAGAGGACCTGGGACCAGCCAAACGGCGTTTCCTGATGTTCCTGGAGCAGTACTGGGGCGGACCCACCACCTACGGTGAAGAGCGCGGCCATCCGCGCCTCCGGATGCGGCACATGCCGTTCAAGGTGTCGCCGGAGGCCAAGGACCGCTGGCTGTTCCACATGCGCAAGGCCGTGGACGCCCTTGAACTGCCGCCCCTGTACGAGGGGACTCTGTGGGATTACATGGAGCGCGCGGCGTTGTCCATGGTGAACAGCCCGTCCGGCTCCTGACCCGGCAGCTCAGCCCTTAGAGCAGGCCGCTTCCGGTGCGCGCCAGCACGTGCCCGCGGCTGCCCGAGAGCCGGAACCAGCGGCCCGCGCGGTAGAGCTTCTGGTCGCCGTCTGCGAGGAAGCCTAAGGCAAGGGCCGCGAAGGCCGCTCCCGTCGGCAGTCCCGAGGAGTCCAGGTCCCTGCCCCAGACCGCGGCGCGGGCGTTGTTCACGATCAGCGCCCCGGGCTTGTCCGGAACAATTCCCGCCACTTCGGCGATGCCGGCCTCTGCTGCCTGCCGCAGGGCGGAGTCGCTGAGCGACCCCACAAGTTCCCAACCGCCCCTTGGGGCGCTGACGCCCGTCCAGGACTCGGTGACCGTAGCCGGCGGAACCGGCAATTCGACGTCGTCCTCCCCTGCGCGGGCGAGGCGGTCCAGGACGGCCGACAGCGGGACTGTCACGTCCGTTTCCGAAGGTGCCGCCAGCGCCATGGTGCGCAGGCCCAGGATGGTGGGCGTGGATTCGCCCAGCAGCCGGGGACGCAGCACGCACACGTATGCGGCGAGGACGGAACCTGCCGCCTGCAGCCGGATGGCGCCGTCGTCGATCGCTTTTGCCCGTGTGACGTACGTCTTCAGGTCGGCGAGATCCCTGGGGTCGGCGAAACGGAAGGACGAGGTAAGAAGATCAGACACACCAAGAACACTACCGGGTGCACGCTGATTGGACACTGCCCCCGCTGGTTGAGCGGCACCGGGGCGGCGTCTAGAGTCAAACCATGACTGAAGCCGAAGCCGGACTCCTGGCACCTCCCAGCGGTGACCCCACCGCATCGCTGATCAAACTTCTCGACCTTGGCCAGTTGGAAGGAGCCCGGACGGACGAGGACATTTTCCTTGGACCGTCCCAGCAGCAGCCGCACCACCGGGTATTCGGCGGCCAGGTCCTGGCACAGTCACTCATCGCCTCCATCCGGACCGTGGACGACGAGCGTTTTGTCCACTCCATGCACGGCTACTTCCTGCGGCCCGGCGATGCCAACAAGCCCATCACGTTTGGTGTCCAGCGCCTCCGTGACGGCCGGTCCTTCTCCGCGCGGAGGGTCCACGCCTATCAGGACGGCGTGCCGATCCTGTCCATGATCGCGTCCTTCCAGGGGGAGGACGAAGGCATCGAGCACGAATCCACGATGCCCGCCGGTATCCCGGACCCGGAGTCCCTGCCCAGCACCGCTGACCTGCTGGGGAAGTTCGACCACCCTGTGGCCAGGCACTGGGCGTATGAGCGGCCCTTCGATATCCGGCACATCGATCCGCCGCTGTACGTTTCGGCCAAGGGCACCAAGGAAGCCCGGAACGCTGTGTGGATGAAGACGTTCGGGCCGATGCCGGACAACGCCAACCTGCACCGGGCCGCCCTGGCGTATGCGAGCGACTACACCCTGCTTGAGTCCATTTTGCGGCGGCACGGGCTGAGCTGGATCACACCGGGCATGAATGTAGCGAGCCTCGACCACGCCATGTGGTGGCACCGCCCCGCCCGGGTGGACGAATGGCTCCTCTATGTGCAGGAGTCCCCGAGCGCGCAGGGCGCACGGGGACTTGCCACCGGCAAGATCTTCAACCGGGCCGGGCAGCACGTTGCCTCCGTTGCCCAGGAGGGCATGGTCCGCGTGCCCACGGACCTGAAGAACAAGGTGGTGGGTGCCTTCCAGTCCAAGGTGTTGGAGCACCAGATCCGCAAGGCTGTGCGGGA
>NZ_JARHXQ010000333.1:0-6339 GCF_029222765.1 Arthrobacter sp. Cr_A7
TCGTACTTGGGCCCACGCCGCCGAGGGGTCCCTGGCCGAAGCGAAGCGAGGCCGGGGAGGCGGTGGGGATTAGATGTTGAAGCCGAGGGCCCGCATCTGGTCCTTGCCGTCGTCGGTGATCCGCTCGGGACCCCATGGCGGCATCCACACCCAGTTAAGGCGCCAGTCGTCCACAACGCCGTCCAGCGCCTTGCCAACCTGCTCCTCGAGCACATCGGTGAGCGGGCATGCGGCGGTGGTCAGCGTCATGTCGATCAGCAGCGCACCGTCATCCTCGGAGTACTTCAGGCCGTACAGCAGGCCGAGGTCCACCACGTTGACGCCGAGCTCAGGATCGATGACGTCCTTGAGGGCCTCTTCGACGTCCTCAAGGCTCGTGCGGGCTGCGTTGATTTCGGTCATGGCAGGTCCTGACTAGGCCTGTACCGCGACGGGTGCGGCAGCAGTGCCGGCGCCCTTGGCGTAGCGGTCGTAGCCTTCTTCTTCGAGGCGGTCGGCCAGTTCCGGGCCGCCCTCTTCGACAACCTGGCCGTCCACGAACACGTGGACGAAGTCAGGCTTGATGTAACGCAGGATGCGGGTGTAGTGCGTGATGAGCAGAGTGCCCATCTTCCCCTCGGCGTGGGCGCGGTTGACGCCCTCGGAGACGACCTTCAGGGCGTCGACGTCCAGGCCGGAGTCGGTCTCGTCGAGGACGGCGAACTTGGGCTTGAAGAGCTCCAGCTGGAGGATCTCCACGCGCTTCTTCTCGCCGCCGGAGAAGCCTTCGTTGACGTTGCGCTGGGCGAAGTCGGCGTCGATGCGCAGCTGCTCCATGGCAGCCTTGACGTCCTTGGTCCAGGTGCGCAGCTTGGGTGCTTCGCCGTCGATGGCGGTCTTGGCGGTGCGCAGGAAGTTGGTCATGCTGACGCCGGGGACCTCCACGGGGTACTGCATGGCCAGGAAGACGCCGGCGCGGGCGCGCTCGTCCACGCTCATCTCCAGGACGTCTTCGCCGTCCAGGGTGATGGAGCCGCTGGTGACGTTGTACCGCGGGTGGCCGGCGATGGTGGAGGCCAGCGTGGACTTGCCGGAGCCGTTGGGGCCCATGATGGCGTGGGTTTCGCCGGTCCGGATGGTCAGGCTGACGCCCTTCAGGATTTCCTTGGTGCCCTGCTCCGTGTCAATGCTGACGTGCAGGTCCTTGATCTCAAGAGTAGACATGTGTCTTGTTCTCCTCTGCACCGTGCCTGGCGGCGGCGGTGCGGTCTCTGTCTGGAAGTTGGTTCGTAAATCTGTGGTGCTAGCTGAAGTTCGGAGCTTCGGCGCCGTTGAGGACATTGGTGAAGTCCACGTAGACCTCGTCCCCGCTGATCTCGACGGCGAACACCGGGACGGGATCGTAGGCGGGCAACTGCAGCGGCTCGCCGCTGCGCAGGTCGAACTGCGAGCCGTGGCCCCAGCATTCGATGGCGCAGCCCTCCACGTCACCCTCGGACAGGGATATGTCCGCGTGTGAGCAGGTGTCGCCGATCGCATGGATCTCCCCCATGGAGTCCTTGACGATCGCCACAGGGTAGTCGTCGATCAGGATCCGCAGCGCCTGCTTCAGCTGGATGTCATCCACCTTGCAGACAAGCTCGCCCTTTGGCTGGTCAGTCATCTGTAAACCCGTGCTCCGTACCTTCTAGTTGTCCGTCAGTGCGAGTTCGTGCTCAACAGCTTCGGTCAGCCGCTCCTCGATGGAGGGGACCTTGATCTGCTGGATGATCTCGTTCAGGAAGCCACGCACCACCAGGCGGCGGGCCACGGACTCGGGGATGCCGCGCGCCATCAGGTAGAAGAGGTGCTCGTCGTCCATCCGGCCGGTGGCGCTGGCGTGGCCTGCACCTTCGATCAGCCCGGTCTCGATCTCGAGGTTGGGCACGGAGTCGGCGCGGGCGCCGTCGGTCAGCAGCAGGTTGCGGTTGGCCTCGTAGGTATCGGTGCCTTCGGCTTCCTTGCGGATGAGGACGTCGCCAACCCAGACGGCGTGGGCGTTGCGGCCCTGCAGCGCGCCCTTGTACAGGACGTTGGACTTGCAGTTGGGCACGGCGTGGTCCACGAACAGGCGCTGCTCAAGGTGCTGGCCGGCGTCGGCGAAGTACAGGCCGAACAGTTCAGCCTCGCCGCCGGGGGCGGTGAAACGGGCCGACGGCGTGACGCGGACAAGGTCGCCGCCGAGGCTTACCATGACGTGCTTGAGCTTGGCGTCGCGGCCGATCTTAGCCTGCTGGGAGGAGGCGTGGACGGCGTCGTCGTTCCATTCCTGAAGCGAGACAACCGTGAGGCTGGCACCGTCTTCCACGATGATTTCAACGTTTTCCGAGACCACGGCGGAGCCGCGGTGGTTCAGGACCACAACAGCCTTGGAGAACTTCTTGGCGACGATCACCAGGTGCTGGGCGGCGGCCTCAAGGGACGTGCCTTCGATGTCGATGGTGATTTCGGTCAGCGCCTCGAACTCCGCCGGAATCGTGACCACCGTGGCCTGGGCGAAGTTCTCCCAGGCGTTGGCGGACACGCGGTCCTCAGGAATGCCGGCAGTACCGATCCGCTGGTCGTCGCGGCCGACGCCCTCTACGGTGACGTCTTCCGGGCCCTTGACGATCACGGTGGGCGCAGCGCCGGACAGGACCTCGGTGTGCAGGCCGCGCAGGCGCTTCAGAGGGGTGAAGCGCCAGTCTTCCTCCAGGCCGGTGAGCGGCTTGAAGTCGGCCAGCTTGTAGGACGTCAGGCGGCCGGCGCGTGAGCTGTCCGGAACGCCTTCGCCGCCGCCGTGCGAGTGGCTCTTGGCAGAGGCGCCGGCAAGCGGAGCCTTGGAGCCTGCCGCGTTGATGGGCGACAGGCTTTCGCCTTCTTCGGTGAAGCCGTCGATGAACGGCTGGGCTGAGGGCGCGCCGATGCGGGCCTTTTCAGTAGTGATTTCAGTCATCGTTATCCGACGGACCCTTCCATCTGCAGTTCAATCAGGCGGTTCAGCTCAAGTGCGTACTCCATGGGGAGCTCGCGGGCAATCGGCTCGATGAAGCCGCGGACGATCATCGCCATGGCTTCGTCTTCGCGCATGCCGCGGGACATCAGGTAGAAGAGCTGTTCTTCGCTGACCCGGGAAACAGTTGCTTCGTGGCCCATCACAACGTCGTCCTCGCGGATGTCGATGTAGGGGTAGGTGTCCGACCGGCTGATCGTGTCAACGAGCAGGGCGTCGCAGCGGACGGTGTTGGCGGAGTGCTTGGCGCCTTCGCGGACCTGGACCAGGCCGCGGTACGCCGCACGGCCGCCGCCGCGGGCCACCGACTTGGAGATGATGGAGCTCTTGGTGTTCGGCGCGATGTGGACCATCTTGGAGCCGGTGTCCTGGTGCTGGCCCTCACCGGCGAACGCGATGGAGAGGGTCTCACCCTTGGCGTGCTCGCCCACGAGGTAGACGGCCGGGTACTTCATGGTGACCTTGGAACCGATGTTGCCATCGACCCATTCCATGGTGGCGCCCTCTTCGCAGATGGCGCGCTTGGTCACCAGGTTGTACACGTTGTTCGACCAGTTCTGGATGGTGGTGTACCGGACGCGGGCGCCCTTCTTCACGATGATTTCCACCACGGCGGAGTGCAGCGAGTCCGAGGTGTAGATCGGCGCGGTGCAGCCCTCGATGTAGTGGACGTAGGAGTCCTCGTCCGCGATGATCAGGGTCCGCTCGAACTGGCCCATGTTTTCCGTGTTGATGCGGAAGTATGCCTGCAGCGGGATGTCCACGTGGACGCCCTTGGGGACGTACACGAAGGAACCGCCGGACCAGACGGCCGTGTTCAGGGAAGCGAACTTGTTGTCGCCCACCGGAATGACGGTGCCGAAGTACTCCTGGAAGATCTCCGGGTGCTCCCGCAGCGCGGTATCGGTGTCCAGGAAGATGACACCCTGGGCCTCGAGGTCCTCACGGATCTGGTGGTAGACAACCTCGGACTCGTACTGTGCGGCCACGCCGGAGACCAGGCGGCTGCGCTCAGCTTCCGGGATGCCCAGCTTCTCGTACGTGTTCCGGATGTCCTCGGGCAGGTCTTCCCAGGTGGCAGCCTGCTTCTCCGTGGAACGGACGAAGTACTTGATGTTGTCGAAGTCGATGCCGGAGAGGTCTGCACCCCAGGTGGGCATGGGCTTGCGGTCGAAGTACTTGAGGCCCTTGAGGCGAAGGTCGAGCATCCACTCGGGTTCGCTCTTTTTGTCCGAGATATCACGGACCACTTCGTCATTGATGCCGCGGCGGGCGTTGGCACCGACGTCGTTCTTGTCAGCCCAGCCGTACTCGTAGTTACCGATGCCGTGGAGCTCGGGATTCTTCTCCAGAATCTCTGAGATCACAGTGTTTTCGGCTACCGCTTTCTCTGATAGTTGGTCCGTCATCACGGCCTTTCTTGCTGATGGTTGGTTACTTCATTCAGGCTGGCGGGGGCTGCCGAAGGCCTTGTGGGCCCCTGGGCAGACAGCCTGCCTGTAGGAATATGGGTGGTGCAGACATGCCCGCCGCGGGCAAGCGTGGAGAGCCGGCGGACGTCCACGCCAACGAGCCTCGAGAAGACCTCGGTCTCCACGTCGCAGAACACGGGGAACCGGGCGGCGAGCTGTTGGATGGGGCAGTGGCCCTGGCAGAGCTGGACGCTGGACAGCGCGGCCGGAAGCGGGGCCTTGGCCTCGATGGACGCCGCGGACGAAACAAAGTTATCGCGGGTCAGCGCGTCGGACAACGCTTTGGCCCGGTCGCTGATGTCCGGACCGGCCTTTTCGATTTCCGGCGCGTACCGCCGTTCCATGTCAGCAAAACGCTCGACGGCGAATGCCCGGACGGCGTCGGGTCCGGCAACTTTCTGCAGTTGCTGGAGTGCAAGGGCGGCGATGTCCAGATAGTCGTTGCCGAGGCTCGACTGGCCCTCGGAACTGAGGACATAGCGGCGGGCAGGGCGGCCAGCCCCGGCGCCGGAACGCGCAACACGCTTGACTTCGATGACGCCCGCGCGGGATAAATGGTCCAGGTGCCGGCGCACGGCAGCCGGCGTGAATCCGAGCAGGTCGCCGAGTTCGGCGGCACTGACAGGCCCGTGCTCCAGGACCGCCGCAAGGACGCGGTCCCGGGTGCGCTCATCCGCATCGGCCACCGGACCGGAGGCCGCGGGGCCCCGGTCTGCGGGAGCCTGGGAGGCTCCGTGCCCGGCAAAAGGCACAGCAGTAGCATTGCTCATGGAATACACAACACAATCATGTCGTAATTTACTCCCCCACTCCAGTAAGGACAGGCTGACCTCAGCAGGCTGCGCGGCGGACGGCGAAAAATACTACATCCCGTAGAATACTGGGGTGCGTTCCCCCCAATCCCCCGTTCTGTCCATCAGCGGGCTCATTAAGGATGTCGGCCCGCTTACCAGCCTTGACGGCAAAATGCTACGGGTGGTCAGCGGTATCTCACTCGTTGCCGAACGCGGACAGGTAACGGCCCTGCTGGGGGCCAACGGGGCAGGCAAAACCACCACCCTCGAATGTGCGCAGGGCCTGCAAAAAAGGACCGGCGGCAACATCTCACTGCTGGGACACGATCCCGCCGCGGCAGGGGCGGAGCTGCGCTCCCGCGTAGGTGTGATGCTCCAGGACGGCGGGCTGCCGCCGTCGGCCCGTCCCATCCCGCTGCTGCGGCACATTGCCGGACTGTATGCCCGGCCCTGGCCGGTGGATGAGCTGATCGAGCGGCTGGGGATCGATACCTTCGGCAGGACCACCGTCCGCCGGCTCTCCGGCGGGCAGAAGCAGCGCCTGGCCCTCGCCGCCGCGCTGATCGGCAGGCCCGAAGTTCTGTTCCTGGATGAACCCAGCGCGGGCCTGGACCCCCAGTCGCGGCAGCTGGTGTTCGACCTGATTTCCGAGCTGCGCGACGCGGGGATGGGCATCATCCTCACGACGCACCTGATGGACGACGCCCAGCGCCTGGCTGACTATGTCTACATCATCGACGGCGGCCGCAACGTTGCCGAGGGAACGGTCCGGGAGCTGCTGCAGCGCGACCCGTCCGTCGAGGCAGGTGCGGAGCATGTCCGCACACTGGTGTTCGAGGCGCCGCCGGGCCTGGATCCTGCTGCCGTACTTCCGGCGCATATCGATGTCACCGAAGCCCGGGCCGGCAGCTACTGCATCACGGGCACTTTGACGCCCGCACACCTCGCCGCGTTGGCGACTTGGTGGGAGGCCCACAACATCATGCCCGCCTCGATGAGCCTGCAGGCGCGTAGCCTTGAAGACGTCTTTCTGGATATCTCGGGAAAGGACATCCGATGAAGC
>NZ_JARHXQ010000334.1:0-3205 GCF_029222765.1 Arthrobacter sp. Cr_A7
TCGTAGTCGAGGGGAACAGGCTGGCTGTAGCCACCGCCGTGGTACAGCAGGGGAGAAGCGTCCCCGCCCACCTGCCCGTCAACCACCTGCACCACCACCACGGCGTTGTTCTCAAAGGACAGCCGCATCTGCACCTCGCCGATGAGCCACCCAGCCACATCCTTCAGGACGGGCACGCCGTGCGGGCCCACCTCCCAGTGGTCCCCCTCGAAGCGGTTGCTGGTGCCGGCAAAACGCTCGGCCAGTTCCTGGTTTTCGAGCCCGAGCATGTGGACGCCCAGGTAGGTGGTGTTCGCCACCGCAGGCCAGGACCTGGAGCTGCGGGCCATGTTGAAGGTGAAGCGTGGAGGTTTGGCGGAGAGTGAGGCCACGGAGGTTGCCGTGAACCCAAAGGGCTTGTCCTCATAGTTCACCGTGATGATGGCAACCCCGGCGGCATGCCGGCGGAACATCTCCCTGAACGTCCGCTCGAAGGGCGCGCTATTGTCGGTCACCGGAACTCCTGACAGCTGGATGGCTTGGTACTTCCTTCAAGCGTATGGTCCCCGGGCCGCGCCGGGTAACTCCTGACACACCACGTCACCGGATGGCCGGGCAGGAACATTTGTTAAGGTTTGTTGCATGATGAAACTCTTCCGCCGTACCCCGTCGCGGCTGCCGTGGGCAATGCTGGCGGTTCCGGCGGTGGCAGGGGTGCCTGCGGGTATCCTCTGGTGGCTCCTTGCCCCGGGCGGCCTGAACTTGGTCACCAGGGATCCGGACCTGGGCAGCGGGGGCAACCCCGTAGTCTGGCTGCCGCGTGACCTGACCCTTGCCGGGCTCATGCTCTTCGCCGGCTGCCTGCTGGCGGTGTTCCTCACCGACAAAAAACGCGCGGATCCGCAGGCTGCACTGCTCATGGGCCTCGCCGGCGCGCTGGTGGGCAACCTCCTGGCCTGGCAGGCGGGCATGCTGTCCGCCCGGCTGTGGGGACCGGCGGTGGACGCGACCGCCAACGCCAGCATCGAGTTCTCGCTGCGCGCCCTGCCGGTACTGCTGCTGTGGCCGGCTGCCACGGCGGTGGCGGTCTTCGTGCTGGAACTGCTGAACCTGCTGCGGAAGAAGCCGGACGGCGGTGCCGGTTCGGAAGAGGCACGGGTAAGCCACGTAAAATAGTCCGGTGACCATTACTCCGGAGTTTCCTGCCACGCCCGCCACCGCCGCCGTGAACTTTCGCACCGTCGACGTGCGGGGGCAAAGCCTCACGCTCGCGGGCCTGCGTGCCGCCGTGCCGCGGGCACAGGGCCAGACGGTAGCCAACGCCGAAGAGAAGGTCCTCGACATCATCTCGGACGTCCGCCAGCGGGGCTTTGAGGCCCTCGCCGAACTGGCACTGCGGTTCGACGGCGTCACCCAGGACCACCCGCTCGTTCCACAGGAAGCCCTCGCCGCTGCACTGGACCAGCTGGACCCGGCGGTCCGGCGGGCGCTGGAGGAGTCGATCAGCCGCGCGCGGAAGTTTGCCGACGGGCAGCGCCCTCGGAACCTCGACGTGGAACTTGGCGACGGCGCGGTGGTCAGCCAGAACTGGGTCCCGGTGGCGCGCGTGGGCCTCTACGTGCCGGGCGGCCTGGCCGTGTACCCGTCCTCGGTGATCATGAATGTGGTTCCGGCACTGGCAGCGGGGGTGGAGTCCATCGCCCTGGCATCGCCTCCGCAAAAGGAATTCGGCGGTCTGCCGCACCCCACCATCCTGGCCGCGGCAGCACTCCTGGGAATCACGGAGGTGTACGCGATCGGCGGTGCACAGGCCATCGCCGCATTCGCCTACGGCGTGGCCGGAACCCAGGCCGGGCCCGCGCTGGAGCCCGTGGACGTGGTCACAGGCCCCGGCAACATCTTCGTGGCCACCGCCAAACGCCTGGTGAAAGGCGTGGTGGGCATCGACTCCGAGGCCGGTACCACCGAAATCGCCATCCTTGCCGATTCCTCCGCCCAGCCCGCGCTGGTGGCGGCGGACCTGATCAGCCAGGCCGAACACGATCCCCAGGCGGCGTCGGTGCTTATCACCGATTCCGAAGACCTTGCAGCCGCTGTCCGCGCGGAGCTGGACCGGCAGGCGGCGTCCACCAAGCACTCCGCCCGGGTCAAGGAAGCACTGTCCGGGCCGCAGTCCGGCGTGGTGCTTGTGGAGGACCTGGACCAGGGCATCGCCGCCTGTGACGCCTACGCGGCGGAACACCTGGAAATCATGACCAGGGACGCTGCTGCCGTCGCGGCGCGGATCCGGAACGCCGGTGCCATCTTCGTCGGGGACTACAGCCCCGTCAGCCTGGGTGACTACTGCGCCGGGTCAAACCACGTGCTTCCCACCAGCGGTACGGCGGCCTTCTCCTCCGGTCTCAACGTCAACACCTTCCTGCGGGCCATCCAGGTGGTCAACTACAGCAGGGCCGCGCTGGAGGAAGTCAGCAGCCACATCGTGAACCTGTCCCGTGCGGAGGATCTGCCCGCGCACGGCGATGCCGTGACCGCCCGTTTCCCCGGCTCCTAAGCACTATATGTAGTAATTACAGGCTTGTTATTACGCTAGATGTGCCCGTAAACTGGAAGACGCTACGGCGCGGCACCACCGCGCCGCCAATTGGGAAGTCCCGGCACCGGGACCGTGCGAGAGAGGGACGCCATGTACTGTCCGTTCTGCCGCAATCCTGATTCACGCGTCGTTGACAGCCGCATGGCGGACGACGGTTCAGCCATCCGCCGGCGCCGGCAGTGCCCTGAGTGCGGCCGCCGGTTCACCACCGTCGAAACCACCAGCCTGTCCGTCATCAAGCGTTCGGGCGTTGGCGAGCCCTTCAGCCGCAGCAAAGTGATCAACGGTGTGCGGAAGGCCTGCCAGGGCCGCCCCGTCAGCGAGGATGATCTTGCGCTGCTGGCGCAGGAAGTCGAAGAGCAGATCCGCGCCTCAGGCGCGGCGGAAATCGACGCCCACGAGGTTGGACTCGTTATCCTCGGGCCGCTGCAGAAACTGGACAAGGTTGCATACCTGCGCTTTGCGAGCGTTTACCAGGCCTTTGAGTCCCTTGAAGACTTTGAAACGGCCATCTCCCTGTTGCGCCACGAGGCGGAGGAAGACGCCAAGGGGACACCGGCCAAGAGCGCCAAGGGATCAGAGAAAAGCCCCCTGTAATCTCCGGTGGCGGCGGTGGAGGGGAAGCCGCAG
>NZ_JARHXQ010000335.1:0-577 GCF_029222765.1 Arthrobacter sp. Cr_A7
TCGTCGAATTCATCCTCGTTGGTGAGGTCAAGGTCCTCTTCGTCGAAGTCGTCCTCGTCGATGTCCACGTCGGCTGACGCGTCACTCTTGTAGGGATCGGCTTCGCCGGCGTGCTTGGCCTTGGCAGCCAGGGCGGCCACCTCGGCGTCGCGCTTCTTGGCTTCCCGAAGCAGTTCCTCCAGGTTCGAGGCGTTGACGGGAATCTGGTCCGCAACGAACTCAAGGGTGGGAGTCAGGCGAACGGTGACGTTCCGGCCAACCTCCTGCCGAAGCACCCCCTTGGCCTTCTCAAGTCCCTTGGCAGCATCAGCCTGGACAGCCTGGTCCCCGAAGACGGTGTAGTAAACGGTGGCATGCTGAAGATCATTGGTCACCCGCGCATCGGTAACAGTAATCCCCTCAAGCCGGGGATCCTTAACCTTCCGGCTCAGGGCCTCAGCAACAACAACCTTAATCCGCTGCGCCAACTTGGCAGCACGTGCCGGATCAGCCATGAACAACTCCTAAAAAATTTGGAACGTACGACGGCGTGTTGCAGCTGACGTACCCACGTTCGATTACTGCCACGCACTGGGCG
>NZ_JARHXQ010000336.1:0-7671 GCF_029222765.1 Arthrobacter sp. Cr_A7
TCGTTGAAAAGACTTAGGCCGAGCGGCGTTCCCCGCGGCGTTCGCGCAGGATGGTCAGCCGGTCCTCAAGGATCTGCTCCAGTTCGGGCAGGGAGCGGCGTTCCAGCAGCATGTCCCAGTGCGTGCGGACAGCTTTGTCGTTGCTGGTATCGGGGCGTTCGCCGTCGACCAGAAGCGCTTCCTTGCCGGTCTTGGAAACCCACACGGGGGGAATCTCCGCTTCGGAGGAGAAAGTGACAAAGACCTGCTCGCCGTCCTCGCAACGGTACTCGACACGCTGACGCGGTGCCGGCTCGACTCCGGACTCGGTCTCCATGCTCTGCGCACCAAGGCGCATACCCCGCAGGCTGCGATCGCTCATGATTTCTCCCTCTTATCGGTTCGCGGAGTAGAACCCCGCGCCAGCCGGTGGTGACGAAGCACCGCCGGGCTACTGTGTGCTCTGTGCTGCATCATAAGATTCAACGCATTGCGAAGCTTTGTTGTTCCAGCGGATTGCTCCTGCCGGACAAATACCCAATTATACGGGTGCCATGCCGCAGGGAGCAAAATAAAGGAAGGGATCCGGGCTGGTGAACTGGTCACCGGCGCAGATCCCTTCCAGTTTTACGGCACTGCCTACGGCTCGGAGGGCTTGGCTCCCACCTCGTCGAACAGGCCACCGGTTGCGCCCGGATCGGGGTTGGTACCGCCCAGGGCGTTGCCGATCCCCTTCAGGGCTTCGCCGACTTCGCTGGGGATGATCCACAGCTTGTTGGATGATCCTTCGGCCAGCTTGGGCAGGGTCTGCAGGTACTGGTAGGCCAGCAGCTTCTGATCAGGGTTGCCGCGGTGGATGGCATCAAAGACCTTTTGGATGGCCTGCGCCTCACCATCAGCACGGAGGATGGCAGCCTTGGCGTCGCCCTCGGCGGCGAGGATGGAAGCCTGCCGCTGTCCTTCTGCGGTGAGGATGGCTGACTGCTTGGTTCCCTCGGCCGTGAGGATGGCGGCGCGGCGGTCCCGCTCGGCGCGCATCTGCTTTTCCATCGAGTCCTGGATGGAGTGGGGCGGATCAATGGCCTTCAGCTCAACACGGGAAACCCGGATACCCCAGCGTCCGGTGGCCTCATCCAGGACACCGCGGAGCTGGCCGTTGATCTGGTCACGCGACGTCAGCGCTTCTTCAAGGTTCAACCCGCCCACGACGTTACGCAGCGTCGTGGTGGTGAGCTGTTCTACGGCCTGGATGTAGTTGGCAATCTCGTAGGTTGCCGCGCGCGGGTCAGTGACCTGGAAGTAGACCACGGTGTCGATAGACACCACCAGGTTGTCCTCGGTGATCACCGGCTGCGGCGGGAACGAAACCACCTGTTCGCGGAGATCGAGCAGCGGCAGGAGCCGGTCCACAAAGGGAATCAGGATCGTCAGTCCCGGGTTGAGCGTGCGCTGGTACTTTCCAAGCCGTTCGACGACGCCGGCCCGTGCCTGCGGAATGATCCGGACCGAGCGGACCAGAACGATAATCACAAACACGATCAGGACTACCAGCACGATGGCCAATGCGGCTCCTCCTGCGTTTTCCATACGTTTCCTTCTTCCCCAATTAGTAAGGCTGTGTCAGGTCTGGCCGGTGGTGGCCGGCGGAGCCGAGACCACAGCCGTGGCGCCGTCGATAGCAGCCACGACCACCTTCTGGCCCGCGGGAAGGACCCCCGCTGCCGAGCGTGCGCTCCAGATGTCGCCGCCGATTTTCACAAGGCCGCCGTCAGAGGTTACGGCTTCCATCACCACGGCCTGCTCACCGATGAGCCGGTCCACATTGGTCCGCTGCTCGGCCGGGCCCTTCTTCAGGTGGGACAGTGCCACCGGGCGGACGAAGGCGATCATCAACAGGGAGACGACGCAGAACACAACGATCTGGAGCCATCCGTCAGCGCCGGCAAAGTCGGCTACCAGGGCTGCGAGGGCTCCGCCGCCGAGCATGATGAAAAACAGGTCAAGGGTGATCATCTCGATCACTGCAAATGCCAGGAAAGCCGTGAGCCACAGGGCCCACCAGTTTTCCCCCAACCATTCGAACACCGGTTCCCCCTTTGTTACGGGGAACCGCGTGCGCGGACCCTCCGGTAACTGTCCTTCCATCCTAGTCCGGGCGCATCGGGTGTGGGCTGGCTCATGCCGGGCGGCCGGGGATAGTGGCCAAGTCGTTACGCGGTTGCCGTCTCCTTGGGGCGGAAAACCAGGAGCCGGAACTTCGCTTCGGTCCGCACGGGTTCCGGGAGGTCGTCAAACCGTTCACCAATGGCATCCCGGTCCGCGTGGTGCCCCGCGGGACCCATAAAGGCCAGGTCTGCTGCTTCGTGGCGCGTGAGGGCAAGGGGAACATCGATGTCGGACGTGGCGTCAATGTCAAAATAACGGGCCATCGCCGTTGCCAGCCGCGCATCCTTGCTCTCCTCGATCGAGAGCATTCCTGCTGTTGCCACGAGGTTCCCCAGGTGCCCGGTACGGGGAGTGATAACAACCAAGCGGCCCGCCGGCCGCAGGATCCGTGCAAATTCAGCGGGATTGCGCGGCGCAAACACCACTGTGACGGCATCGACAGACCTGTCCGCCAGTGGGAGTGGCTGCCACACATCCCACACCAGGTTGACTGCCTCCGGGTTCAGCCGGGCGGCGCGGCGCAGCGCGAACTTGGAAATGTCCAGGCCTACCGCTGTGACCTCACGGCCCTGGGCCGCGGCAGTATCCAGCACCTGCCGCAGGTAATGCCCGGTTCCCGTTCCCGAGTCGAGGATGGCTCCATTGTGATCGGACAAACAAGGCACGACGGCGGCTGCCACCGCTTCGGCCAACGGACGGTAGTGCCCGTGGCCAAGGAAGTTGACGCGGGCCTCCACCATCGCCGCGGTGTCAGCTTCGAAGGCCGTGCCCTTGCCCACCAGCAGATTGAAGTAGCCCTGCCGGGCTGCGTCGAAGCTGTGGCCTGACGCGCAGGCCAGCCGGCGTTGCCCCGGCATGCGGGAGGGCGCCGCGCCGGCTGCGGCCGCAGTGGGACCGCCCGTAGTGGCACCGGCGGTATCCGCACCGGCAAAAACCAGCGGAAGCGAGCACACCGGGCACAGCAGGGGGAGATGGTCGGAAGAGGGCATTGAACCATCTTAGGGTGGCCGCAATGGGCCGAGGCGGGGATGGCCAGGCACGGGGAAAGGCTTAGCCGGCGCTGATACCTGCAGGTCCGTCGTCGAACCCGAGGCCCTGGCGTGCCCTGCTGATTCCGGCCTCGGCCCAGTGCGCGGCGTACTCGGTGTTGGTGCTCAAGGACCTCAGCTGGGCACGGTCCAGGTAGAGGATGCCGTTGAGGTGGTCCGTCTCGTGCTGCACGATCCGGGCCTGCCAGCCGGAGAACTCCCGCTGGACCGCCGCGCCGTCGGGCGTTTCAAACTCAAGCAGCACGCTCTCCGGTCGGGCCACCACAGCCTGGAGTCCGTTCAGTGAGAGGCATCCTTCGTAGAAGGAAGCGACCCCGGACCCCTGGGCGGTGTACCTGGGGTTGAGGACAGCGAGGAACTCCAGCGGGTTCCGTTGTCGCAGCGCGGCCGCCTCCGGATCGACGTCGAACTGGTCCTCGACCACCGCGAGCTGCAGCGGTATGCCAAGCTGGGGCGCCGCCAGGCCCACTCCCGGTGCCTCGTGCATGACCTGGCGCATGAGGTCGATGAGCCGGGCAAGCTGGTCAGCAGGCAGTTGACCGTCAAAAGCGGCAGCCCGCTGTCGGAGTGCGGGATGGCCCGCTTGGACGATGGGCGGCAACGTCCCGGCGGAGAGGATGTGTTCCACAAGTTCGCGTATCTGTTCTGCGGTGAGGGTGGTCCCGGGCGCGGCGTGGGTCATGACGAAAGCCTACTGAACACCGGGGCGCTTCCGCGGCTGGGCTAGTGTCTATCCCATGGCTGACTTCCCCTCCCACCCTGACTCGCCCCTGGACCGCGTTCTCGGGTTCATCCGGGTACTCGAAGCCGGCGGGGGAGCGGCCGGGATCAAGCCCTTCCTGGCCGACTCGTTCGTACTGGAGGAAGCCCCGCACCTGCTGGCTCCGGAGGGCTCCAGGCGGACCTTGCATGACGTGCTGGCCGGCGCAGACCAGGCGGCGCAGGTGGTCGCGGACCAGAAGTTCGCCATCCGGCGCACCACGTGCGAGGGCGGTCGGGTGGCTGTAGAAGCGGATTGGTCGGCAACGGTGCTGATGGACCTCCCGTACTGGGACCGGGGAGACACGATCCGGGCAAGGACCTCGTCTGTCTTTGAAGTCAGCAACGGCCTGATTGTCAGCCAGGACAGCTACGACTGCTACTTCCGGTAACTAAACCTGCTGTATCCGGGAAACCAGCGGCCGTTGTTGCATGGTGAAGCGCCTGGCCACCCACCGGTTTAGTGCCGGGGTGGCGGCGGCGGCTCCAACGCCTGCAATACGCAGGCGGAGCAGGGCGGGCGGCAGGGGGCGGCCCAGCATCATATTGATCTCCGACTGTCGCCTGGCCAGGATTGCCGCGCGTCGCCGGGTTTCGTCGAATTTCCGGAATCCGTGGTCCATGGGGCGGCCGGCCACGGCTTCGCGGATGAGCGGCACCAGCGCCTGGGCGTCGAGCCAGCCGAGGTTCATGCCCTGGCCGCCAATGGGGCTGATTTCATGGGCTGCATCCCCGATCAGGATGGTCCGCCCCACGACCATTCGGCGGACCAGGGTGGAGCGGACGCTGAACGCCGAGAGCATGCTGTTGGTGCCGGGATCGGGCCGAATTCCGGTGCGCTGCTGTACGAGTTCTGCCAGGTCGCCTGCCCCTGCGGTTTCCGCGGGCCGGGTGAGGCGGACCACCCAACGCCGGACGCCGCCCGGAAGGGGGAATGACTCGACAATCCCCCCGGGCTCGAGGAACAGGACGGCCATGTCCCCATGGATGCCGGGGTCAGCGAAGTCGCCCATCAGGTAATGGTCCGGGTAGGTCCTTCTCTGCACCGGCACGCCCAGGACATCGCGGAAGTGTGACCGGGCACCGTCGGCGGCGACCACCAGGGACGCCGTGAAGTTCCTGCTTCCCTGCGTGGCACCCGGCTGAGCCTGGACCGAAACGCTGGGCCGGCCGCCGTCGTCCGTTACAGCCGTGGCCTGCACACCCCTCAGCAGCGCTCCGCTGTCCAGGGCGCGGACGCGGTCCTCCAGTAGCTGCTCCGTCCGGAACTGGGGGAGGGCCAGAACGAAGGGAAAGTCCTCCGACACCGTGTCGAAGCGCATGGTGCCTACAGTTTTTCCGCCGCTGACAGCCATTCCGGTGCGGATGGGCACACCCTCCCGGACCATCGCGTATGCCACGTTGACCCCGTCCAGGGCTGCAAGGGCGGGCGGGTGGATGCCGATGGCGCGGGAGTGGGCATCCCGCGCCGGTCTCCGTTCAAGCACCCGCACGGAAATGCCTTCCTGCAGGAGCGCCGCGGCAAGGTACAGGCCAACCGGTCCGGCGCCCACGATCACAACGTCCGTGGACACAGTCAGTTCCTGCGCCAGGCGAGGACCTGGTGGAAGGTGGTGCTGCGCTCAACCGTCCAGCCCGGAGGAGCGATTGCCGCCAACTCCGGGGGCGTGTAGCTCCGCCGTATCGAGGTCAGGCCGTCCGCCCGGATGTAGGAGCGGGGGAAGGGCAGGGCGGCCACCCCGAACAGTGCGTAGGCTATGGGACTCCGGCGGAGGTCATTGTGCAGGGCCTTCTGTGCCGCCAGGATCTGCGAATGCGCCAGCAGCTGCTGCAGCTCGTCTGCACTCAAGTGATGAAGGACATGGTTGGAGATCACCGCGTCGTACGTCCTGCCCTCCTGGACCAGGTCTCCGCTGTGGGCCTGCCGGAATTCGACGCCCCGGACCGGCTGCCGCTTCGAGGCGAAGGCGGCGGCCCGCGGATCGGGGTCGATGCCCGTGATCCGGAGCGTCAGTCCGTCACGTTCCGCCCAGCGGGCAAGCATGACGGCAAGGTCGCCGCCGCCGGAGCCGATGTCCAGCAGCGTGGCGGTACCTGAGCCGGCGGTCATCATGGGGAGGAGTTCACGCCGGTACAGCCGGCGCCAGCCGCCCAGGACCCTGTTGACCACGGCAAACTGGCGGTAGGTGTTGTCCAGGCGCCACGGATCACAGTCCGGCAGGTCCATCAGCTCCACGGCTCCGGCGGCGCGCTCCCGCATCAGGAATCCCACCCGGTCAGGACACCGGCGCTTCTGCCGGCTCGTAACGGGCGTCCCGTTCGGCCATCGCGTTGCTGACCCGCGGCGCCTGGGTCAGCTTGGTGAACATGGCCGTCTCCACCGTGAGTCCCGGGCCGAAGGCCATGGAGCAGATCCGGTCGTCGCCAGGTCCGCTGCCGGCGGGTTGGTGATCGCCGGCATGGGGGTCGCTGATTCCGTTGTCCTGGTCCAGGATGTGCTTCAGGACGAACAGCACGGTGGCGCTGCTCATGTTGCCGTAGTTCCGCAGGACTTCGCGGGCAGGAACCAGCTGCTGGTCCGTGAGGCCGAGCCGGGACTGGACCTTGTCCAGGATGCTCCGCCCGCCCGGGTGGATGGCCCAGTGCCGGATGGACGTGTAGGGGAGTGCCTGCAGTTCAGGTTCCCGGGCCAGGAGTGGCTGCAGCGCGCCCACAATGTGGTCGTCGATGATGTGCGGAACGTAGTTGCCCAGCACCATTTCGAAGCCGTGGTCACCGATGTTCCACGCCATGGAGTCCTCGCCCACGGGGGTCAGTACCGTTTCGAAGTGGTCCAGCTGCAGCAGCGAGGCTTCTTCCGCGCCCGGTCTGGCGGTGACGACGGCGGCAGCGGCACCGTCGGCGAAGAGTGCCGAGCCCATGATGGTGTCGGGGTCGTTGGATGTCCTCACGTGCAGGGAGCACAGTTCGGCGCACACCACCAGGACGACGGCGTTGGGGTCGGCCTCGCAGAAGAGCTTGGCGGCGCGCAGCGCGGGGAAAGCTGCATAGCAACCCATAAAGCCCAAGTGGTATCGCTGGACTGCCGGATCCAGGCCCAGCTCCCGCACGATCTTGTAGTCCGGACCGGGGTTGAAGAAACCGGTGCAGGAGACGGTAACGAGATGAGTTATGTCAAGTAAGTCCAGTTCCGGGCAGGCGTCCACGGCGGCACGGGCGGCCTCGACAAAGAGTTTGGTAGCTTCCCGGGCGAAGATGTCGTTGCGTACCTTGGTGCTGGGATTCAGCAGGAGGCCGGTGGCAGGGTCGTAGAACTGGGGGTCATCGGAGCGGAAGTCGTTGGTGAGTTCATCGACGGCGGTGAACCGTGTGTCGATGGCCGCGGAATCAAAGCACGTATTCACCAGCCTGGAGCCCAGCCGCGTTAATCCGGGCTGGGCCGCAAATACGTCACGGGCTTCTGACTGGATCAGCATCGTCTTCGGGACTGCAGTTTCAAGTGATCGCACGTAGACCGTCATTGACACATTCTTAGCGAGGCCCCGGATTAAGACAATGGTTCAGGCTTTTGACCTGCGCATTTGTCCCGGTAACTCTTGCAGGCATTCCAGGCCTTCCCGACCCCGTCCGGGCCCCTCTCCGAAACGCCGATAACCTACATTATGTAAAGTAGCGATAATCCCGGACCCTCCCCGGGCTAACGCCTGGACCCTATCCC